>DASPNN010000703.1:0-9869 GCA_035626495.1 Chryseosolibacter sp. | reverse complement strand
GAGGTATAAAACATGTTCATGAAAAGAATAAACCCCGTCGCCACGAGCGAAAACCACAGCCAAAAAGACGGACCGATCGACTGGATCAGGTAAATCAGCAGCGCCAGCAAAGGGGCTCCGATGAGCATTGCCAGAAAGTATCCCTTCGCCTTGTCTGCAAAGAAAGTTTTCAATGTTGTCTTGTTGAAACCGTAACGCTCCTCAATCACAAAAATCCTGTGCAACTGAAAAGGAAGCGTCAGGATATCCGACGCGAGCATTATTACGCCGAAGAAAACAATTGCGAGAATAATATCGTTCTCAAAAAACTGCCGCAGAAATGAATCGAGCCACCCAAAACCACCCAGTGTCAGCATCAGCAGAGACAACACGAAGCTCACCGCAGATGTAATGAATGAGAAGCGGGTGAGGTCACGGTGATAGCTGAGCGACTTAAGATACTTTGTCCGGTCGTAAAATGAGGCCACCTCATCGGGAATGTCAGGCCGTTGTGCCTTGAGATTGAGATAATCGAGCACCTGGTCGAATATGTACGAGACGACAACGATGCTTATGATGATTATTAATAATGTATCAGGTTCCATTGTAAGGCAACAAGCCATTAAAATAGGAAATTTCCAATTGCGGATTTCTAATTTCTAATCTCGGAATTTCTTACTTCCTTTTAAACAACTTATTGCCGAGAATCTGTTCCACGACTTCATCTTTCAGGTTTCGGCTGATTGGTATGCGGTGTTCCCGGATAATGATCTCGTTAGCTTCGATGGCTTTTACATGGGGAACGGAAATGATAAAGGATTTGTGGACTTTGATGAATTGATCCTTCGGCAATTGCGCCTCGATCCCCGAAAGGGTGATGTAGGCGATCAGTTTGCGTTCAACGGTGTTGATGACAACGTAATTCTGAAGACTTTCGATGAACAGCACATCCTTGAAAAAGACCTTTTCAAACTTGCTGTCGCATTTCACAAAAAAATAGTCCGATCCCTCGCGCGGCTGTGTAGCGAGACGTTTTAGCGAGAACACTTCATAGGCTTTTTGCGCAGCCTTTAGAAAACGCTCGAAGGTAATGGGTTTCACGAGATAGTCCGTAACATCGAGCGCATAGCCTTCCAGTGCGTATTGCGGAAAAGCAGTAGTGAAGATCACCAGTGGTGGATTGCGGAGCGTTTTCAGAAAGTCGATGCCTGTAATTCGCGGCATGTGAATGTCCAGGAAGATCAGGTCAATCTGGTGCTCGGTCAGGTACCCGCTCGCCTTCAGGGGGTTGTCGCATTGTCCAACCAAGTGCAGAAATTCGATGTCGCGAACATACTCCTCCAGGCCCTTGCGGGCAATCGGTTCATCGTCAATAATCAGGCAATTCATTTTCATGTTGATTCGAGCCTCAGTGTTAAGTCGACCTTGAAATCATTCTGCCCCGCTGTTATATCGAGCATATGCCGGCCCGGATACAACAGCTCGAGTCTGCGTTTCACGTTTTTCAACCCTATTCCACCCATCTCATCGTTGACACGCTCGCGCCCGTCCCATGTATTAAAAACAGACATGCGGAACGTGGCGTCCTCCCGCTTGAGAATCACCTTGATGCGATTTCCTTCTGCGTGGTGGGATACATGTTTGAAGGCGTTCTCGACAAAGCAAATCAGTACGAGCGGCGCGATCGTAAAACCGCCGACGTTGGGATCGCTTTCAAATTCGATCCTATAGTTTTCGCCTTTCCGCAGCCGCTGCAAATCGATATAGTTTTGAAGGTAATTAATCTCCTTCTCGATCGGTACTTCCTTGCCATTGCACTCGTAGAGCTGATACCGAAGCATTTCCGAGAACGTCGACAGAGTCTCGCGCGCCTCGGTATTTTTTTTATCAATCTGAAAATAAATCGTGTTGATCGAGTTGAATAGAAAATGCGGGTTGATCTGCGATCGCAGGTATGCCAGCTCCGTATTAAGCTTTTCAATTTCAATCTTTCTGATCAGCTCCCGCTGGTTGTACCATTCGCGGCTCAGGTGGAGGGCTATGCTGAAGCATACGTAAAACAGGGCAATAGACAAATTGTAAAATGTATTGGCGGAAAAATTTTCCGAGCCCGGCCGCTGGAGCACTTCGCCGTACAAATACACATCGTGTATGTTCTTGGCAAACGCGTATGAGGTCAAAAGTACCAGCAGGAATACGGTGTATCGAAAGAACTGCCTCTGTGGAAGGAACCTGGGTATCAACACAAGCAGGTTCACGTAGATGACCACTGCCAACAAACCGTTCCTGATGAGGATCTCGAGCACGAATTGACCGGCCCCGGCCTCCGCCACCAGGTATGAACGTGTAAACATGTGGAATGCCACCGTCGCCACCCAGAAGATCACATGATCCAGCTTGTATTTCCAGAAACGATCCATCTTGTAAAATACTTGTTTTTACGTAGTGAAGACAAACGCGGCCTCGCATTTCATCAAGAAAACCCCGCACATCGTCACATCACCATGCAAATCACGAATCAAGTCGCAATTTTTACTCGTGTATTCAGGAAGTACTGCTACGTCGCGGACGTCCTGGTACCTCGAACTTTGTGATCAAGATCCAAACCGACATCTATGAAACTTCTTCTCAGCATTGTTGCAGTGGCGATAACCTGCGCCGTCACACAGTGCCAGCCAAAAGACCAAAGCAGGCAGGACAAACCCGCAGGCGGCGCTTGTGAAGGGTGTGCAGCTGTATATGAGTACGGCGAGAAGAGTCTGAACGCAATCGATACGCTGCCCGATTTCACGGAAGCGGGACAGCGTATTCAGATATCTGGCACCATCTATCAGAAGGATGGAAAGACGCCTGCGGCAGACGTAATCCTGTACATTTATCACACCGACCAACAGGGTGAATACGCGACACGCGGCGATGAACGCGGCTGGGGCAAACGTCACGGATCCATTCGCGGATGGGTCAAGACCGGTAAGGACGGAAAGTATACCTTCTATACCCTGGTGCCGGGTGCCTACCCGGGAGGCGGAAATCCGCGACATATTCATCCCATCGTGAAAGAGCCAGGCTACGAAGCATACTGGATCGATGAATATCTCTTCGATGACGATCCGATCCTCACCGCCCGTGAGCGAGCAAGCCAGCAAAAGCGCGGCGGAAACGGAATCGTCAAGACAACGCAAGGAGCAAATGGAATGCTTCTCGCCACACGGGACATCATCCTGGGGTTAAACTTGGAAGGATATGATTAAGTACATATTGATTTTCTGCCTGACAGTACCGGTTGCCAACGTTTGGTCACACCCGGGTGTGGGTATTGTTATGGACTCGAAAGGGGTTGTCTATTACACCGATTTGCAGCACATCTGGAAAATCGGCACCGACGGCAAGGTACGGATCGCCGTTCGCAACGTGCACAGCCATGAGCTTTTCCTTGACCGGAACGACAACCTTTATGGAGAGCATCTGTGGTACGAAGGCGAAGCCACCGACAAATGGGGACATTTTGTCTGGAAACTCGCTCCGGACGGCGCATTCCAAAAAATTATTGACGACCGTGAAGGCTTCTTGACCGATTACAGTTTTGTCAGAGATGGCAAAGACAATATGTATTTGGCCGACCGCACCAAGCCGTGCCAACAGGTCTTGAAAAAAAATAAAAATGGCACCCATAGACATTCCGGTTCCTGTCTGAAAAATATCCGGTGGATGACCTCGACACCGGAGGGTATATTGTACGTGGTCGATGATGGTGCGCTTAAACGTATCCATGAAGACGGCACGGTGGAAGCGATTAGTCCGGATCTGAAAGAGCGAAAGCTTACACAGTCTGCCGTGAATGATCAGCACATGGTGATGGGAATATGGACCGACAGTAAAGGCAACGTATACACCGCGGTTTTCGGGGCGCGAAAGGTGAAAAAGATCGACGGGGGCAGAAATGTCGCAACCGTAGCCGAAACGTCCATCGGGTGGTCCCCCGCCGGCGGTTTGACTTCCGACAATGGAGATTTTTGGTTGCTGGAATATTCACAGGCCAATAAGGCCCGCGTTGAACGCATCACAAAAGATGGAATCCGGACAATTTACATGGCCCCAGAGTAAATTATTTTCCTTGGGCGGCAAACCAAAAATAAATCGAGAGCGTTTTGTATCCTGATAGCGATCGTTATCGGCGACAGACAGATGTTTCATGAATTGCTTGAAGCGGAGGCTCTGTCGCTTATGTTGAACTAAAAGAAAGGAGGTACCATGTCTAGTCCCACGAAAATTTTATCATTTGAACGTAAACTGATTCATCTCACAGAGGTTGTGAGTTAGGGAAGTTTGGGTTTTGTACCTCCTGAGATTTTAGTTTACTGATAAAATTGAATGAGGATTCTAAATCCGGCCCGTATCTAGGCCGGATTTTTTTTACTCAAGCTGCTGGTTTTTCAGCGAGCGCAGCCGCGGCTTCATTGGACGTTTGAAGCTTTCGCTTTAATTGCAAATGCAGGCCGTAGATCATCCCAATCGTTACGACCATCACGCCGGTGATGACAAATCCGAGTATATCGTAATTTAACAACTTGCCTCCCGGCGCCTCAACAATGATCAGACCGGCAATAATGGTTGCAACTCCACCCGACACCTGCTGTACAGACGAGTTGATGCTCATAAATGCTCCGCGATCGCTTGCATCCGGAACAGCCGAGAGCATTGCCTGAGATGAAATGATGCGCGAGCTCACGCCGGTAAACATGAATACGCTGATAACCATGAGCAATACCAAGGGCGTTGTGCCGAGGTTACAGTAAATGAGCACGATCACCATGGTAAGTATGGTGCCGAAAAGGAAGACGGAAAATTTGCCCGCTTTGTCGGTGAGGCGGCCAATTACAGGTCCTGCAGCCATCGAAAAGATGCCGGTAACAAGGTAGAGTACTGGCAAATCATACTTACTGATACCAAGGTTGTTGACACTGTATGCGCTGGCAAATGGCATCAGCATAAATCCGCCGGTTGCAAGCAGGGTGGTTGCAAAAAAGCCGTTGATGTAATCTCTTCGCGACAACGTACGCAACAGCTTGTCGAGTGAATTTCCCGTGCCCTGAAGTTTCAAATGTTCATTGACCGGCCGCATATATACGATTATCAGAACAAAGGCAATCAAGCTGATGCCGACAATCATCAAAAAAGGCGAATGCCAGTCGAACATGTTTGTCAGTTGAACACCGATTGGTAAGCCGAGAACCTGTGCGCCGGCGAAAGCCATTTGTAAAAAACCCATGACCGTCCCGCGAACCGTGTAGTCAAAAAGGTCTGTGACGATCGCAAAGGCGATGGATCCAATGACGCCACCAAAAATTCCGGTGATGATCCGGGCGATCAGCAGGCTATTGTAATCCGGAGCCATGCCGCACAGCAGCGTGCCAAGGATGAATCCCGAGTAGAAGATGATCAACAGTTTTTTTCTGTCGAACTTGTCGGCGAACCCAGCCGCCAGAAATCCTGACGCGCCCGCGCTGAAGGCGTAGGCCGACACAACCATACCGAACTGCGCAGGTGTGATCTTGAGACCTGGTATCAAAAAAGCGCCCAGGGGCGACAAAACCATGAAGTCCAGGATAATCGTGAACTGAAGGAAGGTAAGGATCACAATAATAAATATGTGATAACGGCTGAACCTCTTTTCTGTTTGCATAAAGTCAGTTTGAAGGAAAAGTCATCAATCTGGGAGTTCTTCACACTTATAGCCCGCCCGTTGCACGATCGCTATGATCTCTGCAGGTGACCAGTCGTCAGCCTTCACGCGCAAGACATGGTCAACATCCTGGTGGTCAATATTCCACTGGAGTATTCCCGGAGCATCGAGGACTACACGCAGCTTTTCCACGTCTGGCAATTGCCGCACATTTGTTTTGAACACCAGAAAGTCTGTTAACATTTCCTGTTGCATGGTTGAATTGTTTTTGTGTACGTTCATACCGGTTCAGGGTTTCAGCGCTTTAAGAACGAGACCGAGCGTTTGGTCCATCACTTTTTCATTCAGCTCGAATTTTTCATTTCCAATCATCCCATGTCCCGACATATGCAGCTTGACAAGATTATAGAGCGGAGCGAATGCAATCGACCAATAGATCTCTAATGGCAGCTTGACAAGCTCCTTTCGCCTGATTGCATTCTGTATGAATTCACGCATCGCAGTAAGAAATGCGGGATCAACCTGCTTCCTGCAACGCTCGTAGTAGGGTGAGTACTTCATTTGCTCCATAAAGTGGGCCGCGTGCGGATTCTCGATATAGAATTTCGCACGGTTCATCCATTGTACTTTCAGCCCCTTATCGAACGGCATCTCAGGATCGAAGCCTTCGAGCGACGCCGCCATCATTCTTCGCATCTCCGTCGCCCATACCTGCACGATGAGGTCATCGCGGTCCTTATAATAGATGTAAAGGGTTGCAGGTGAGACGTTTGCGGCTTTGGCGAGCTTTTGCATGCTCAAGCCGTCAAACCCGCGTTTTACGAGCATATGAACAGCCATTTCCTGAATGGCGGCAGTCTTTTGTTCATCTCGTGTCCTCATTGCGCGGGCAATATAAATGAATGTTCATTCATTTATAAATTAAAATGATTTTTTTGGACTGGATGGATAGCCGGCATCGGATGGCGATGTTGGCGAAATGGTGGCATTCATGCAGCCGTCAAAAAAAAACAGGTGACTCTTCTTAAGCCACCTGCTTTACTCTGCCGCGTGAAGCCGCAGAAACTTACCGATTACGGTTCGTGTTTCCCTGTGCATTTTTGTCACGAGTTAGTTCGTCAGCCCTGGTGCGTCGTAACTCAAAATTCTCCAAATCCACATGTAGCCTTTCCATTTCGTGGTTTGGATCTCTAACATCATTGCGTTCAGGGTAACCGATCTGTAACTCTGGAAAATCGTTCAATCGTTTTTTGTCAATGTCGCGGTTCATAGCATTGGATTTTAGGTTACAACTTTTACCCCATCACCGTGCTCACACAACAAGCACGGGTAATCAGGAAATTAAAATCGTATGCCACGCCCGCTTCGCTTTCAAAACATGAATGGTCACAAGGAACACGACAATGAAGATTGAACCCGGAAGGACATTTGTGCGGAAGCTTTTCTACAGTGATAAAAGCCTGTTGTATGCCTCGTGGTGACGGCTGAATCCGAATTGCCGCAACACATCGTGCATCATGGCGCGAATCTCCGCAAGCCGGAGGTTTCCAATGCTGCCTTCATGGGTATGGCTGATGCGCTTGTCAGGAATAAAGTTGCCGGCTTCTATGTCGATACCAATTTTTTTGTATGCATCGCGAAAAGGCATCCCAGCGAGGACAAGCCGGTTCACCTCTTCAACGCTAAACAAGTATTTGTACTTTTCATCCTCCAGGATGTCCTTCCTGACCGTAATGTTCGAGAGCATCAGGTGCGCCATCTGCAGGCAGTTTTTCAGATTTTGAACCGCGGGAAAGACCAGTTCCTTCAGAAGCTGCATGTCCCGGTGATAGCCGGACGGCAAATTAGCCGTGATCAAAGCCACATCGTTCGGCAGGGCAATCAAC
Source organism: Chryseosolibacter sp. (assembly GCA_035626495.1). Classification (GTDB taxonomy): domain Bacteria; phylum Bacteroidota; class Bacteroidia; order Cytophagales; family Cyclobacteriaceae; genus Chryseosolibacter. The sequence continues at coordinate 2,321 of DASPNN010000703.1, read as the reverse complement.
TGATTACAGCGGGCCCGGATGAGTTCAAAGACGTCGGGGTTTTTTTTATGGGGCATAATGCTCGAGCCGGTAGTCAATTCATCTGGGAACGAGATGAATCCGAAATTCTGGTTCAGGAAAAGGCACGCGTCCATCGAGAGCTTGGACAGCGTGGCCGCGACATTTGAAAAGGCGCTGGTTACGATTCGCTCGCTTTTACCCCGGCCCATTTGCGCATAGACAACGTTCTGATTTAGATTTTCAAATCCGAGCAGCTCGGTGGTCAGCGTCCGGTTCAATGGAAACGAAGATCCGTATCCGGCGGCAGAACCGAGCGGGTTTTTGTTGACAACCTTGAAAGCGGCGAGGACTGTCTGCAGGTCGTCGACCAGGCTTTCCGCATAAGCCCCGAACCATAGACCGAACGAAGATGGCATGGCGAGCTGCAGATGGGTATACCCGGGCAACAAAAAGTCTTTGTGCTTTTCACTTTGCGCCAGAAGAAGGTCAAAAAGTTCGTGAACCCGGGTGACTACCTGCTCGATCTCGTCGCGAAAATACAACCGGATGTCAACGAGCACCTGGTCGTTGCGTGAACGACCGCTGTGAATTTTCTTGCCGATGTCTCCAAGCCTGCGGGTAAGCTCCAGCTCGACCTGGGAGTGAATGTCCTCGACTCCGGGCTCCACCCTGAACTGGCCCCCTTCGATGGTGGAATAAATTTGCCGTAGTTCACGGCGAAGTTTGTCGAGTTCATCTTTGTGAAGCAAGCCAATGGTCTGGAGCATCTCAATATGCGCCAGAGATCCAAGGACATCAAAACGCGCCAGGTGCAAATCCATCTCCTGGTCTTTGCCCACGGTAAAGATTTCCACCTCTTTTGCCGATGTCTTATCCTTTTGCCAGAGTTTCATGTTCTGCTTTGCCCTGTATCAGCCAGGTTTACCAAATTAAATCTACAATATTGCCGAAGACCGCATCGAAAAAAGTCCGCGATGCCGGCTAGTTAACCACTTCGCTCAAGAGCTTGATGTACGTATCGATCCCCTGAACTATTTCCGCAATATAAATATATTCGTCGGCCGAGTGCGAGCGAGCTGAGTCTCCCGGACCAATCTTCACCGAAGGCACTGGAATCAACGCCTGGTCTGAGGTCGTTGGGGAGCCGTACAACTCGAGCCCGAGTTTTTTTGCGGCATTCACCAACGGATGATCTGGTGCAATTCCGGAGCTCCGCATCCGCAGTGACCGGGGTGTTACTTCACTGCGCACGTTGGCCTTGATGATGTCGAGGACTTCTTCGAGGGAGTAGCGGTCTGTGACCCGGACATCGACGGTAAACAGACATTCAGCCGGTACCACATTGTGCTGACGCCCGGCATTAATAACCGTAACGGTCATCTTTACCTTACCCAGGGTGTCGGAGACTTTTGGAAATGCATACGACTTGATCCAATCGATATCTTTAAATGCCTCGTAAATGGCGTTGATGCCTTCCTCGCGCGCAGCATGACCGGGTTTTCCCCGCGCGACGCAATCGAGCACCATCAACCCTTTTTCAGCAATCGCCATGTTGCATAACGTGGGCTCTCCAACGATCGCAAAATCGACAGGAGGCAAAAGGTCCCATATGGCTTCAATGCCGCCCGTGCCTGAGATTTCCTCCTCGGCTGTGGCCGCAAGTACAAGGTTGTATTTCATATTCTGCACGGCATAGAAGTGGAGGAATGTGCCGATCAGGGAAACCAAAGGACCGCCTGCGTCGTTGCTGCCCAGCCCGAACAACTTGCCATCGATAATCTCCGCCCGAAATGGGTCGCGTGTATACGCCGAGTTTGGTCGTACCGTGTCGTGATGTGAATTCAGCAGTATGGTTGGCAGGCCGGCGTCGAAATGTTTGTTACGCGCCCAGACGTTGTTGCCTTTTCTTTCTACCGGAATGGCACGCTGCTTAAAAAATCCCTCCAGAACGGCCGCCGTCTTGTCTTCTTCTTTGCTGAACGAGGGAATGGCAATGAGTTGCTCCAGGAGGTTGATCGCTGTTTCATCCAGCTGCTGATCCATATTTAATTCGGATTGTCTCATGGGAATGCAACCGCTAATGATCCTACATAGTGATTAAGGTCCCTTCCGTTTCCTGGCCGATATTTCTGGTCAGATCCGACGCCTCCCCGATCAGGACTTCCTTCACACCTGCCTGGATCGCGGCATATGCATTCTCAAGCTTGGGCAGGATGCCATCCGCAAATGCTTTTTTTGTCAGGAGTTCCTCATATAGTCCTTTCGGCAGGTGACGGATCACCGAGTCGGTTTTATTCACGTCACGCAGCACACCTTTTTTT
>DASPNN010000702.1:0-2469 GCA_035626495.1 Chryseosolibacter sp. | reverse complement strand
GTAGGTTGTCAATCGGAGCCTGAAACAAGGAGATTTTCGAGCTCTTCCTTGTCTTTCATACTCACCCCGACGCCCTCCGTATGTTTTACGACGGTAACGGGTTTCGCCGGCGCGCCAGGAGACGGCAAATACCGGTAAATCACTTTGTTCACATAGACGGTGTCAGCCGGCAGGTTGACAAAAACAGTATCGGTTTTCACGATGACCGCGGCCGCGGGCTGCGGTGCCAACACAGGATTTGCGAACCACCACGTTATCGCTACCGCAGAGATCAGGATCAAACCCGCCGCGTAAGCCGGAACCTGAAAGGTGAAAACGGAGGCGAAGCCCAGGCGGTAGCCACGGGTCGACCTGAAATGTCGTTTCAGGCTGGGCAGCGTGTCCGGGGCCGGCGTGACTTCCGATCGCGGAACATCCGATAGCCTCAGCGTTATTTTTCGCAGCGCTTCGTATTCTTCCCGCGAGCCCGTATGTTGCTCCACGTAATTCTTTTCTTCCTCCGTTAGCTCATTCCACTCTTTTGAATGAATGAGCGTTTCAAGCCGGTCTTCCATAATCAATCCTTTAATGTGATTTGAAATTCACTAAACTTCCTGGCAAGGTTTTTACGCAGCGCAAACCACCGCGACCGTACCGTGCCCTCTGGAATGTCGAGCACGGCACCAATTTCGGCGAAGGCCATGTCGAGCTCATGCCGGAGCACAAATAAAGTTTTGTCGTCTTCGTGCCACAACCTGATCACGCCGTCAAGCCTTTTCCGGAAGGATGCCTGATCGATCTGTTCGTCCATGCCCGGTTCCATTACTCCATTGGTGTGAAGCCTCGACGCGGCAGCCATGCGGAAATTTTGCTTCCGGTATTCGTTCTTGCACATATTATGCGCCACCGAATAGATCCAGGTTGAAAATTTCCGCTCCGGGTCAAATATCTCCGGCCGTTCGATGATCCGGATGAAAAGATCGTGAAGAAAATCCTGGGCCTTGTTGTCATCCTTCCAAAGCATTCGATGGAAGTACCTCACAATCATTCCGCTGTAGCGGGTGTACAATTCTGTAAATGCCCTTTCCTCCCCCTGGACAATCAGGCGCATCAGTTCTTCGTCGGTCTTTTTCTTGTACCGGTTGATGAGCATTCGCGGCGTTACTTTTCGATTACTTCCATGAAAGGACGGAAACCAATCGCCGAATCCGGGCCTTTGTATTCATTGATGCTGAGTATCGTCGACTCCTCTGGTGTGTGATTCCAGCTGCCGCCACACGCCTTGCCTTTTTCAGCTGTCATTTCAGCAACATTACCAACCACGTCATACAAGCCGATGTTGTTGGGGAAATAGGCGCCAACTGGTGCCATGAGCGTCCAACCGTCGGGTGTGGGCATCTGCGGGCGGCAAACCGGATGGGTTTCGGGGAATTTGAAATTGCCGAGCGCGCATCCGCGTTTGTTCAAGGCTTTGTGCCTGTAGTTGTAGGCGCCATACCACGGATACAATATACCACTCTCCTCAAATGAAAACGTCTTGACCGGGCATCCTTTGCAGAGTTCATCTTCAGAATTCTCCGGGATGGCAAGCTCCACGTTGTTTTCGCGAATGTTCCAGGACTGAAATTTTTTGTACCCGAGCGCGGCGATCTGCCACTCGTTCACAGTCGGCAGGCGGAACTTCACCTTCTTGAACTTGCGGCCCGCAAGATTATTGTACTGCTCCGTCAGCCAATCGCAATATGCCTGGGCCCCGTCGAATGGAATATTCACCGCAGGATACTGGGTAAAATACTTGTTCTTCTTCGTCACCACGGTGTTGGCATGATACGTTCGCATGTACGTGTACGCCGGCTCTGTGTACTGTGAAAGGTCAAACTTGCTGGTCTCATAGATCGAATTCCGCTGGTTCTCGAGGAGAAAATTCAAAAACTTATTGTACTCGGCGTTCGTGACTTCCATGTCGTAAGCGTAGATATTGCCTTTGATGATGCGGAGGTGTCCTTCAATGTATCCTGCGTCGAGGCCTGCGGCGACGAAAGGCGTCGCTTCTGTTTTCTCACGGCCCAGGAAATTCTTCACCAGCGTTGTTTTTCCTTTCTCCTCCGCGAGCCGTGTGATCAGCGGCTCCCAGCGCTTCATTTTTTCAGTGTCGCCTGTCTTGCCGTAATGCTCATAGAGGAGCAGCATTGGAACCAGATAATTTGCGCTCAGCACGCGGCCCGCGGCAAACTCGGACTCGCCTGAAAAATCCACGGTCAGGTTATCGAGCAAGAACCGGTTTTCAAGATTTTCGCGGATTCGGGCGATGTTGTCGATACGATCCTTGCTAATGTGGGATGCGAGGCCTACGACATACAATTGGTCCTTGATACCCGAGATATTCTGTTGTCCCAACGTGAGGGAGTAGTAGAATTTATGACGCGGGTTTTCGGCCGGGAGCCGTTCGCACAAAGAACGCTTCGAGTCGACGTCTGATGAAAGAAGCGC
>DASPNN010000701.1:0-7081 GCA_035626495.1 Chryseosolibacter sp. | reverse complement strand
TAGTAGACTTCTCCCCTGCACGATGGCGGATCGGTGCAACCGTCGACATGTCCCCAGTAAAGATTGTGGCTGATGTAATTCGGGTCCTGGCCCGCCGGTTGATGGATGAGCCTGAATCCTTCACCCGTGTTCCGGTATTCGAGCGCAGGAAGCGGTTCGACCGGGACTGACCGGTCTTCGGCAATAAATGTTTTCCCCGCGTACGTGATGGTAAGCCTGTACGTAACGCCACTGATCGCGCGAAGCTCGGGTGTGTAGTAATGTCCCGACCCTGACGGAAACTCCACAAGGCTCGCCGACTGTCCTCCCGCCGAAATTGTAACGAGGGCGCCGGTCACAGGCTCGGGTGTTGCATTCGGTGACGTGAATGGTTTTGTAAGCGTCACCCTGTGCCGGATGCGTTCATTCGTCATGACCGCTTCGACGGCCACCATGCTGGAGCCCGCATTTTCAAACGGGCGATCGATCACCTCCTCGCAGGAGGTGCCGAGCAAGTAAAAGACTGTGAACCATATCGTGCGGCAGGCTTTCATCGCCATTTAAAGTTGTATGATATCGAGGGGGTGAAACGGAACAGGAAGTATTGCGAGGTGACGCGTTCAGGGTCACGTACATCCGCGGGGACGCGAAACTTACCCTCCTCCGTCTGTACCTTGTTGTAATTGATAAAGAGCGCGTTCTTTCGCGCGTAAAAGTTGTAAATGGAAAATGACAGGCTGTGGGCGAATTTGTTTTCAGGATTCCGGTTCAGGCGAAACGTGCCCGCCAGATCGAGGCGGTGATAGTCCGGCAGACGGTCATTGTGCTTCTCGCCATAGACGGGAACCTCCGCGCCATTGTAGCTGTAGAATTCCGTTGGCGACGAGAACGGCGCCCCGGTCGCGTACACCCAGTTCATGCCGACATTCCATCGCGCAGCAGCGTCGTACGACAACATGATATTCACCTGGTGCGGGCGATCATAGAAAGCATTGTATTTCCTTCCTCCGTTGATTTCCGGAGTCTCCCGGATTGCGCGCGACCAGGTGTAACCCATCCACCCGCGCACGCGCCCTTCATCCTTCCTGGCCAGCAGCTCGATGCCATAAGAAGTACCGGTTCCGAAACGCAGCTGGCTTTCGATGAGTGGATTCAACAATGTTTCGGCGTGGGCGTCGTAATCGATCTGGTTGTACATACGCTTGTAAAAAGTTTCAGCCGTCAGCGACGTGCCCGTTGAAACGAGCTTCCTGTAAAAGCCGATACTCGCCTGCCGCGACACCTGGGGACGTATGTTGATGCTGCTCGGCAACCATACTTCCAGGGAAGTGAACGGACTGATGGAGTTGGAGATGAGGTGGACATTCTGGACGTTGCGCGAGTAGCTGGCTTTCAGCGATGTGTTTTCGTCGATGAGGTAGCTGACTGTGAGGCGCGGCTCCGCGTTCCGGTAAGTGATGTAACGCTGGCCCGCGTCAAAATACGACGTGTCCACAGGTTCGCCGGCATCGTTGAACCGAAACTCGAACGCTTCCCCATTGTTGCTCCAGGACGTTAACCGGATTCCGTAGTTGATGCCCCACCGTTCGTTGAATTTCACTTCGTGGTTGCCGTAAAGGACAAATTCACCCGAATTTCTGACGGACAGCGCAAGCCTTGCGGGCACGGGCTCATCCGACAGCAGGTTGCCGGGGTTGAAGCTGTAGCCGTTGATCCCGCAGCCGAAGGTCAGCTCGTTTTCGGGGCGGATAAAATAAGAGAAGTCCGTCTTCAGCGTGAAGTTCGAGATCTGGGATGTCCACCTGCTGTTGGTATTGACGTTGTTGTACAGGGAATAATCGTAGTTGCTGGCGGCGAACGTCGTATTCAGGAACAACCGTTCGCTGAAGAGGTGGTTCCAGCGGATGGTCATGGCGTTATTTTTCCATTGAAGTCCGCGGTTGTCACCGAAATAATTGTCGGCGCCCGTGTAAAACGAAAAGAACATGCGGTTGCCCGTGTTCAGCCTGACGTTGACCTTGCCGGTGACGTCGTAGAAGTTGAACTTCTCGACGTTGTTGTTCGGGTTAATGGCATCCAGGATCCACTTTAGCCGCGAGAAGCGGGTGGAAACCAAAAACGAGCTCGCGTCTTTTTTGATCGGCCCTTCGACGCCGACCTTGGTGGAGATGAGTCCGGCGTTGCCCCACATTTCCAAATTCTGGTCGTTGCCTTTTTTTGTGCGGATGTCGAGCACCGACGACAACCTGCCTCCCAGCGAAGCCGGCATATCTCCCTTGTACATCGTGATGTCGTTGACCGCATCGGGGATGATGGTTGAAAACAAGCCGAGCATATGGGTGGGGTTGTAGATCGGCGCATCGTCGACCAGCACCATATTCTGGTCGCGGTCTCCGCCCCGCACATAATAGAAGGTGGACCCGTCGGAATGCAGCTTGACACCGGGCAGCGACTCGAGCGATTTGAGCACATCCACCTCGCCCATGAATGAGGGCCGTTCCTGAACCGATGCGGGCCTGACGTTCGCGTTACCCGACCGGATTTCGCTCACCACATCAGGCAACGTGTTCTGCACAACCACGGCCTCCAGCAGCGGCGCATCTTCTTTCAAAGCGATGTCTTCACGGATGTTGGTCTGCAGCTGGACTGTTCGTTCCGAAGCCGCGTACCCGATAAAGGTGCAGCTGATGGTATAGGTGCCTTTCGGGATCGTCATCGAAAAGAACCCGAATGCATTGGCCACGGTCCCGGTTTGAAGCTCGCGGATGTATAATGTGGCGCCGATCAAGGCCTCGCCGTTGGCGGCGTCTGTCACGGTACCGCTGAGGGTAAATGTCGCGGGGCCTTCTTTTTCACGCCCTTTGCGGGGCTTGATCACCAGCTGGTTTTCGATCAGCGTGAATGACAGGTCGAACCGGGTTGCCAGCTCGTCGAGGACAGTACCCAGGGAGCGGTCGGCGGCGCGGTAAGTGACCTTGCGCGCGGCGTCGATCTTTTTGGGGTTGTAAGAAAATGAGATCCCGGACTTTTTCCCGATGTCATCGAGAAGTTCGGACAACGGCGCACCGGCAACCTCAACTGTGATGTTCACCTGCGGAATGTCCTGCGCATGAACAAATCCGGTGACGAAAAAAAGCAGGCATACGACCGCGACATGCGGATGAAGGCACTTTGAAGTCAACATCCGGCGCTCGTGATTTCTATGTTGTTGCCCTCGCGGCGGATCTCCAGGCCCAGCGTATTTTCGAGCACGCGCAACACCGCGTCCAGCGACTGCTGATCGAACGTCACGGTCACCGCGCACGACTCCGGTATCCCGGCTCCAACGGTGATGTTGGCGTTGTAGGTCTTGTTGATCGTCTCCACAACTCTACGCAAGGGTGCATCCGTGAAGACCATACGCCGCGTGTTCCACGACTGGAAGTTCACATCATCGTTGACGGCGCTGGTCATGTCGCGCGACTGTTTCCGGAACACGCCTTTTGTTCCGGCCCGCAGCTCCAGGGTCTTCACGGACGGAACCGAAAAAAGGACAACACCGGTCTGAACAACGACCTCGACGGCACTGGTGGAATCGTAAGCCTGTACATTGAACGTGGTGCCGACCACCTCGACCGTCCCTTCGCCGGTGTGGATGATGAACGGCATTTGGGCGTTATCGGCCACTTCGAAAAACGCCTCACCCGAAAGCTGCACAGCGCGATTCTCGCCATTAAAGTCCGGCCCATGTGTAAGACGTGATTTCCTGTTCAGTGTCACCTTCGATCCATCCGGCAGCTCGATGACTTTTGTTTCGTACGCGGTCTGATAATGGACGTCCGAGGTTTTGTAAATAAAGTAGTTGATCACGAGCCCGGAAGTGACCAGCAACAGGATCGCGGCGGCGATGCGCATCCATCCAAAAGGGCGTGATGGCTTTTCAAGCGGGACGATTTTCCTGTCCTCAACGGTTGCCCGGAAATAATCCCATTCGCGGTCAACGTCGATGGCGAGCGATCCGGCGGCCGAGCGGTTGCGCCGTATTTGTTCGGTGCTGAGGTCGAAAGCCTTTTTAAAACGGTCGAACTCCAGCTGGTTTTCCGCGGAGATGGCGATCCATTCTTTCAGCTCCTGTGCCTCGGGCGCAGACGCTTCCCCGGCCAGGTACCTGGTCATCAGCTCGCGGATCATATCGTTTGAGTATGTTTTCACTCTATCCTTGAACACATAAGTGTGCGGTTACCCTTACCTCCATAGCCACAAAAAGATCAATGACAGAAATTCACGGAGGTGGTCGCGCATCACGCTTAACGCTTTCGACATCTGCGCTTCCACCGTCTTGACGGAGATGCCGAGCTTTTCAGCGATCTGCGCGTATTTCAGGCCTTCAATCCGGTTCAGCTCGAATATTTCGCGGCATTTCTCCGGCAGCGACGCGATGCCGAGCTCGATCTCCCTTTCCAGCTCGGCGGCCTCCATGCCCACGGCGCCGGTGGCCACCGCACTTTCCGGCACCGCTTCGAGCATCACCTGCTTTTTGCGGTCGCGTATATAATTGAGGCACCGGTTGCGCACCGATGTATAAAGGTAGCTGCGGTAATTGGTGTCTGGCGGAAGGGTTGGAAACTTTTCCCAGACCGTGATGAAGACCTCGTGCACGATCGTCTTGGCGTCGTCGGGATCGTGAATATATTTCATCGCGAAGCCGCACAAGGGTTTGAACAGCTCCCGGAATATTTTCTCGAATGCGCTTAACAGTTTATCCGCCAATGGGTCAAGGGAAAGAGATGGTAAGTTATCAAATTCTTTAGTTTCGGGGCTGGGGGTTGCGGTTTGGTGCGTGCGGTGGGCTTGTTCCCGGTTGCCTGTTGCCCCCGAGTACTCGGGGCTGGTTACCGGTTTGCCGGCAACTGGTAACCGACTCGGCGTCTTCTGGACAATTCCCGCCTTCTAATCAAACACAAGTCTACCGGTAAACCTCCGCCGAAGGAATGAACCCACAACAGGTGATTGGTAACCTGTAACTGGCTACGGGTCGCGAGACCGCATGAGGGATTGCAGCGGAAAGCCCGAAGAGCACGGCATGTGTGAGAGCCGGACTTGCAGCGGAAAGCCCGACCCCGAAGCGGGCAGGGTGTGCGACGCATCGGGGGCATGCCAGGATTAGTTACTGGTGACTAGTTACCGGTGACTAATTACTTGTTACTTGTTACTGGTTACTTGTTACTGGTTACTGGTTACTGGTTACTGGTTCCGACGAATTTGGCCCGCTAACCAAAAGCACCAACTTCGCGCCCTCGCGTCCTTGCGGTTGGTTCTCGTCTTCGAATAAATCACGCGTTCGACCGGTGAAGCCCGCAGGAAGAAAAAACACCCACAACCGGAAACAGGCAACAGGCAACCGGTAACATTATGTCTCGAGTCTACCGGTGAGGCCCACAGAAAGAATGAGCAGAAAACCCATCCCATTCACGCAAAAATCGCCGTGCTAAAAAAATCCTCCCGCCCACTAAGGGTGCCCGCCAGTTGCTGTGTTATAGCATCGAAACCGGGTAAAAGTGGTTTCGAAAAAACAAAATCAACAAAGAACATGAAAACCTCAAAATTCCTTCGTCTATCGTTTGTCGTTGTGTTTGCAGTTTCGTTCCTGGTTGCCTGCGAGAGCAACCCCGACGTGAACTCGCATGAAGACCTGTTGCCTTCGAGCTTCCGTGTCGACATCCCTTCTTCGATCAGCTACGCCGAATCGAACGGGAGGATCAGCACCCACGGCAGGCGAAAGGACGATACCCTCAGCGGCAACGACATGTACAAGCACCTTGGCACGTTCATCGCCGTCGGCAAGGGAGCCTCACAGCTCGTGGAAGCATTCATCGAAGGCATCCGCAAGCACCACATCAACCGCGTGATGACGATCACTTTCCAGAGCGACGATGACGGCCGCGTCAAGAATCTGGTGGTGACGCGCGACGTGACCTTCGAAAGCCAGAACTGGGATTATTCCCTGACGATCACCGATGCCGACTCTGAAGCCGAAGCCGATGGCGGCAAAGCGCTTCAGCTCTTCTGGAACAAAGACGCCAACGTCACCGGTATTGCCATCATCAAGCCGTACAACTGCGACCGCACAGAAAACGCCAACGCACCCGACGCTGTCTTCCGTATCGACTACACCGAAGGCGGAACGGACTACGACCAACAAATGGAAGTGACCATCTCCGGCCTGCCGTTGGGCAACCCGGCCACCGACCCCTTCGCCATGAGCACCCTGAAAATGTTCGCAGGCAAGAACGGCGATGTGATCGATGTCTACGGCAACAGCAACCACCCGAACGCAACCTTGTTCGGCTCCGGTTCAACAGGATTCAACTGGGCGTTCGTCGCCTCCAGCAACCGCAATGAAAACATCGGCGTGGCGGAAGTAGGTTTGCCCCCGAGCGCGCTCGACAGCGATGACCGTGAAGTGTTGCTGAAAGAATACTCGATCAAGAATGTGTTCACCGCCGAGATCACGGCAGCATGGCCCAACATCGACCAGGAAAAGCTCGACGCCTACCTGTCGAACATCAAAGCTCCGGGCTACTTCAACCACGGAGGGTTTGTCTCCGGCGGAACGTCTCCCGGCGCCGCATGGGAAGCGCTCGCCACAAGGCTGAACGACCTCTCCCCTTACAACCCCAAGGACGTCAGCAACCTCGAGATCATATTTCAATAAAGAATGATTGGGTAACTAAAAACCTTCGGAGAAATCCGGGGGTTTTTTCTATTCCTGGGTTCAATTCCGAATTACTAGTTTCTAATTCCGAATTTTAGAGTTTCAGATACGAACCCCCACAGAACTCAATCAGAAATCAGAAATCAGAAATGAGAAATTAGGAATTAAAAAACTACGACGCCGTAATCGTCAACGCCGCGCGTCCTTCGGCGATCAGGTCCTTGAGTTTTCTTTCGAGGATTGAATTTGCTCCAGTCAGTCCGTTGAGCACTTGTTCGGCCCAGGCGAGGTAATCGAGCTTGCGGTCGACGGTCCAGTTGCCGGGTGGGTGGTGGATGATGTCGTGTACGTTGCAGATCTTGTCGGCGAGCTTGAGCTTGCGCGCGCGGAGGGATTTGTTCGGAGCTT
>DASPNN010000700.1:0-4993 GCA_035626495.1 Chryseosolibacter sp. | reverse complement strand
AGGCAAACTCAAAGGACCAAAATTACATACAGGAAAATACCTATTTCACAATCGCATCCGCGCAACAGGCACTGACGCTGCTTAATCGGGAAAACGAAGCGGAATTCGACGCGATCCTGATCAGTCCTGCGGAAGTGAATGAAGATTTCCCGGCCCTGAAGGACGTGGCGAAAGCGAAAGCTATCCCACTATTCGTATACACGCCCAAATTCGACCCTCAGGCAAAACACACTGCGATCGCTGCCGGTGCCGACGATTATCAGTACGGGGCAATCAACTCCGCATTAAATAAACGTCTGGACTTTGTCAAAAAGCTGAAGGCCTATAAGAACCAGCGGGGATCCGCGCCGTACGCAACGCAAGCTACTGACGGCGTCCCCCAGGTCAAACTCTGGACACTGAAACGGACTTTCGACATCCTGGTCTCTGCGACCGCGCTGCTGCTTTTGTCGCCACTGCTGCTGCTCATCGCGCTGATTATCAAACTTGAGTCAAGGGGACCGGTCTTTTACATATCGAAGCGGGCCGGGTCCGGGTATAAGATATTCGACTTTTATAAGTTCAGGTCCATGCGTGTGGGAGCGGACAAAGAACTGCAAAAGCTCTCGCACTTGAACCAATATAATAACCCTTCGGCAAACGGGGTATTCTTTAAGATCAAAGACGATCCGCGGATCACCAGGTTCGGACAGTTTATCAGAAATACGAGCCTCGATGAAATACCGCAGCTCTTCAATGTCCTGCTCGGAGATATGTCGCTGGTCGGTAACAGACCGCTGCCGCTCTATGAGGCTGAGAAACTAACCAAAGATCAGATCGCTTGGAGATTTCTTGCGCCCGCAGGAATTACGGGCTTGTGGCAAATCACTAAACGAGGCAAGGACGACATGTCTGAGGAGGAAAGGATCGCCCTCGACATGGAATATGCCATGAAGAATTCGCTCTGGCTTGATATAAAGATTATGCTCAAAACAATACCGGCTTTATTGCAGAAAGAAAAGGTTTAAATATCACCAATTGCCGCCAGACCGGCGGCAATTGCCATCTAACTCCTCAAACCCATGTATCTCGTAGAAATCATCCTTCTCGTCTATTTCTCTTATGTCACGTGTTATGCATTCATCTTTAGCACGGCGGCTCTGTTCTACAAGTCAAAGAAAACGAACGACTCAGAGCTCTTTAACCGGATCGCGGTACTGATCCCGGCATACAAAGAGGATGCGGTCATTGTGGATGTGGCGGCTAGTTCGTTGAAGCAGCGGTATCCATCCGATAAATATGATGTGGTCGTGATTGCGGATTCCCTTCAGGGGCGCACGCTGAACCGGCTTTCGCAACTGCCGATTAAAGTGATCGAGGTATCTTTTGAAAAGAGTACCAAGGTACGCGCGCTGAACAAGGCAATGGAAGTGCTTTCCGGCCCGTATGAATGCGCACTTGTCCTCGACGCAGACAACGTGATGGAAGAGAACTTCCTCCGGAAAATGAACAACCTGTACAACTTGAGATATAAGGCAATTCAGGGACGCCGCGAACCGAAAAATGAAAATACAAAAATGGCGGTTCTCGACGGTTTAAGTGAAACGATCAATAACTTCATCTACCGGCAGGGACATAACGCCCTCGGACTGTCTTCGTCCCTGAACGGTTCGGGTATGTTCTTCGAATATAAGTCGCTCAAGGAAATCCTGAGCACAATGGATTCTATCGGCGGTTTTGACCGCGAATTGGAGTTCCGGTTGATTGAAAGAGGCATGCCTGTGTATTATGCCAAAAACGTGATCGTGTTTGATGAAAAGGTTGACAAGCCGGAAGTATTTGAACGCCAGCGCAAACGTTGGATCTCGAGTCAGTTCTTTTACCTGAGAAAATTCTTCAAACCCGGGATAAAAGCACTGCTCGCTGGCAACGTCAATTATTTCAACGCAACCGTGCTCCGGAACATGCAACTGCCGCGGCTTATGAACCTCGGGCTGTTGACATTTGTGACATGCGCGGCGGTGCTGCTCGCCAGGCATCTCGCTTTCAGCCCGATCATTTGGGTGGTGTTGCTGATCTTAAATATTGCTTCCATCGCCTTTGCCATCCCGGCGAGACTTTACAATCGCAATCTGTTTAAGTCGATCTTATTGGTGCCGTCGATCTTTGTAAAAATGTTCATGCTTTTCTTCAAGCTCAAAGGCGCCAACAAGTCATTCATACATACGCCCCACGGCCATGTTGAGCACGTCGATGCAAAAAATATTTGACTTTATGGAAAGGCCGCTCGTTTCGATTATCACGATCAACTTTAACCAGCTGCACCACACATTAGCGCTATTGGAATCCCTGCAGCGACTTACCTACCCCAATGTAGAGACCATTGTGGTCGATAACAGCTCGGCGTCGGATCCGACACGAGAGATCAAAAGCAGATATCCCGAAGTCACTGTGATCGCGAGTCCGGAGAATCTCGGATTTGCCGGTGGAAATAACCTCGGCATCAGAGAGTCGCATGGGGAGTATTTACTATTTCTCAATAATGACACGGAAGTCGATCCTTCATTTCTGGAACCGCTTGTTGAGCATTTTGAGAATAACCCTCACGCGGGTGCCGCATCGCCAAAGATCCTGTATCATAATTCCGGCAACATCATTCAATATGCAGGAAGCACCTGCGTAAACCCGATGACTGGTCGCAACCGTCGGGTTGGATATATGGAAAAGGATCATGGGCAGCATGACCAGCTGCGGGAAACCGATCTGGCCCATGGCTGTGCCATGATGGTGCCAAGGAATGTTGTCGAACAGGTCGGCCTGATGCCAGAGCTGTTTTTTCTGTATTATGAAGAAATCGACTGGTGCGAGACGATCAAAAGGAAAGGCTACCGAATCTACTTCGTGCCACAATCGCGGGTGTACCATAAAGAATCCATGTCGGTGGGAAAGAACTCTACCCTAAAAACATATTATATGACCCGCAACAGGCTCTTGTATATGCGACGGAATTCATCGGGATTAAAAAAACTGCTGGCCATGATGTTCTTCGTTTGCATCGCAGTGCCAAAAAATGTCGCCCGCTACTTGTACCAGCGGGAGATTGAGCATATAAAGGCTTTCTGGAGGGCATGCCTCTGGAACGCTACCCATCTTTCGGATGGGAATAAACTGAAATTGTTTACTTAAAAGAATTGTCATGAGAATTGGCATTGAAGTTCAGAGGTTGTTTCGGAAAGAGAAGTTTGGGATTGAAACTTCAGCGCTTCAACTGATCAGGAAACTACAGGAACAAAACCCTTGCTGCGACTTTATCATATACGCAAAAGATGACGTCGACAGACAGTGTCTGCAAGAAGCAGGCAACCTTAAAATAAAAAAGTTAAACGGAAAGATCTTCGCCGATTTTGAACAGATCTTTCTTCCGGTCGCGGCTCGCCGTGACAGGGTCGACATCCTGCATTGCACCGGCAACACGGCGCCAGTGCTCACTACATTGCCTGTTGTCCAGACCCTTCACGATGTAATCTTCATGGACGCGATCTCCCGCAAAGACACACTCTATCAGCAATGGGGAAATTACTACAGGCGAATCATGGTGCCGCTCGTTACAAAGAAAAGCGAAATGGTCATTACGGTATCGAATTATGAAAAGCAACGAATCTTAAACCGGATAAAAATAGATGATAAAAAAATACGCGTAATCTATAATGGCATTGACGATCAGCGTTTTCGCATCAAGAACCTCGACAGTTTTCAAAGCTGTCAGGTCCAGAACCGGTACAGCCTCCCGGCGAACTTCATACTATTCTTAGGCAATACTTCTACGCGCAAAAACGCGTCGCGTGTCATTGAGTCATTTTGCATCTACGCGTCCAGGGAAGATAACCCGTTGCCCCTCGTTACACCAGGGCTTTCGATGAATTTCGTCAGCGGTCTGCTGGCCAAACTTGGACAACAAGACAAAATAAAATACATCATCACTCCGGGGTACATCCGCGACGAAGATTTGCCGGCCGTATATGGATTGAGCACGCTGTTTCTATTTCCGTCGCTGTCGGAAGGATTTGGAATGCCGGTGATCGAAGCAATGGCGTCTGGTACGCCCGTGATCACCTCGAACGTATCTTGTTTGCCAGAAATTGCCGGTGATGCAGCCGTGTTGGTTGATCCGACGCGCGCGCAAGCAATCGCGGACGCAATTTCAGTGGTCCTGACGCACCCCGACCTTCGAATCACGAAGATCGCCGCCGGGTTAAAAAATGCCGCTCGCTTCAGCTGGTCAAATACAGCCGCGCAGGTTTTCGAAGTATATGAACAAGTGTGTTTCCAGGCACGCAAAGTCGGACATACAGCTGCTCCTGTTTCCTATGAACTTCGCTAAATTAATTTGTATTGTTGCCGTCAGCCTCCTGGTGTGTACCGCGCTTCCGGCCCAGGACCATGCGGATGCGATCCCTGTCATAGATGCCAGCAAAGCCTTTGGCGAAATCGCAGCTTTGCCCCGACACATACGGGAGGCATCCGGGCTTGCCACCACAGACCAGAAAACATTCTGGACTCATAACGACGGCGGGGTGCCCATCCTATTTAACATCGATAGCACAGGACGCGTTGTCAAATCTATTCAGCTTAATCATCCCAATGCCGGGTGGGAAGACCTGGCAACAGACAAGAAAGGAAATCTCTATGTGGGGGGCTTTGGCAATAATAACAACGACAAAAAGAAGCTGAAGATATACAAGATCAATAATCCCGACGGCATCACAGAAAAAGTCTACACCGCGGAGATTATACACTTCCGGTATTCGGACCAACACACATTTCCGCCTGCGCCTGCGCAAAGAAACTTCGACATGGATGCCATGATCGCCCTCGGCAGCGAATTGTACCTTTTCTCGAAAAACCGCACTGAACCCTTCACAGGCTATACAAAAATATACAGGCTTCCTCAAACTCCGGGCGAACATGTCGCTACACCGGTTGACAGCATTTACCTCGGATCCGGTCCCATGAT
>DASPNN010000699.1:0-3373 GCA_035626495.1 Chryseosolibacter sp. | reverse complement strand
TGCCGTCACCGTCTTTTCACCGTTCACTTCACCCAACAATGTAAACCGGAAATTGATGATCCGCACTCGCACCACCACGTCCCGCAAATATTGAGAGGCAATATCTTTCAGCTTGTTCTGCGCTTCAAAAACTGTCAAGCCGGCAATTTTGACCTTTCCTACCACCGGGTATTCTATCTCACCGTTTGTATCTACCAGAATGCCACTCAAGGCTAAACCGGCCGCCGAAGTTCCCGTCCGCAGGTTCGGGGCGGACTTGGAGAAAAAATCAAATTCCTCTGTTGTCAGACTCTCGAACTGTATACTCAACATATCCAGCGGCTGGATCTTGTTCTCCTGGATGTCCATCATATGTGTGCGAAGCACTGAGTCTTTGGGTATTTCCTTCCGCCGAGTCAGGTCTTCATTTTGAAGGAAGACGATTTTTCTCGCCGGCACACACGCCCCCACTACGAGAAGCAACCACAAAAAATACAGCCAAATCCGCGTCATTTTACTGGTTTCCTATTTTCAAGGGGGTAAATATAATACTATTCGGTTAAAAGACTTGAACTCAGAAACTTGACAAGGGTCGTTCCACTAATACACTAAATGCAGGCAAGGTAATCGCCACTAGTGTAACTGTGTTGGGAAAATTCCTTGCTCATCTCTTGCGACTTATGGCTAACCTGACTGACCGATCTTTTAATTGCTGAAAGTTGAAACTACCTTTGGGCTTTTATCTGAAGAATGTCACAAACGTCCCCCACAGCCCTGCTCACCGGTGCCGCCGGTTTTATCGGATTTCATGTTGCCAAACGACTTCTGGCATCCAATTACCACGTTGTCGGCCTCGATAACCTTAACGACTATTACGACCAGGGCCTGAAGGAAGCCCGTCTGAAGATCCTGCGCTCCCACGAGGCTTTCGATTTTCACAAAATGAGCCTGACCGACAAAGCGGGAATTGACGAGCTGTTCCTAACATATCGCTTTTCCTTCGTGGTCCACCTTGCGGCGCAAGCCGGCGTCCGGTACTCCATAAAAAACCCGTATGCCTACCTCGACAGCAATCTCACCGGGTTTCTCAATATTCTGGAAGGATGCCGTCACTTTCCTGTCAAACACCTGATCTTCGCCTCCTCGAGCTCCGTTTACGGAGCCAACACGAGGATGCCGTTCTCCGTCCATGATAACGTCGACCACCCGATATCGCTATACGCGGCCACTAAGAAATCCAATGAACTGCTGGCGCACGCCTATTCCTCACTGTTCAATATCCCAACGACCGGGCTACGGTTCTTTACCGTCTACGGACCTTTCGGCCGCCCGGATATGGCTCTTTTTCTTTTCACAAAGGCGATCCTGGAGGGCAAGCCCATCGACGTTTACAACAACGGGAATATGAAGCGCGATTTCACCTATGTTGACGACATTGTGGAGATCATCGTCCGGCTGCTGCCGAAAGTACCGCAACCAAATAACAAATGGTCAGGAGAACACCCGGATCCGGCATCGAGTTTTGCCCCTTACCGGCTGTTCAACATCGGAAACCACGAACCGGTTACCCTTGGCCGGTTCATCGAGGTGATCGAACAGGAGACTGGAAAAAAGGCGGTCAGGAACATGCTCCCGTTGCAGGAAGGCGATGTCGTGGAAACCTACGCAGACATCCAGGACCTGATCAACGAAGTCGGCTACAAGCCATCGACGCCGATTGAAAAAGGGGTCGGAGAGTTCGTAAAATGGTACCGCAGCTATTACCAGGTCTGAGATAACCAGCGGCCCCCACTTACCTGGCGAGCTTGTAACCTTCCGCATACCACTTGTAGACCTTTTCGAGTCCATTTTTGAAATATACGCCTGGCTTGTACCCCATCTGGCGCGATATCTTTGAAATGTCTGCCTTCGAATGGCGAACATCCCCGGCGCGTTCCGGCTCATGCTTGGGTTGAATTTTTTTTCCAGAAACTTCCCTGAGAATCTCGATCATTTCGTTTAACGTCGTTTGCTCACCGCACGCCACGTTGTAAACCTGGTTTAGGGCCTCGGGGTTTTCGGTAAACATGGAAAGCACGTTAGCGTGGACTGCATTGTCTACATACGTAAAATCACGGCTGGTCTGCCCGTCGCCGTAAATGACGGGTGGTTTCCCCTCGAGGAAAGCTTTGCAAAACAACGGTATAACTGCTGCGTACGGGTTGTCGGGACTCTGGCGCGGGCCAAAAATGTTAAAGTAACGCAAGACGATAAACTTCAGGCCGTAGGTCCGGGAAAACACGTCCGCATAATGCTCGATGGTGTGTTTGGTGATCGCATACGGACTCAACGGTCTACCTACACGGTGTTCGATCTTCGGCAGGTCAGGACTGTCACCATAGGTGCTCGAGGATCCGGCTAATATTACACGTTCGACCTGATTCTGAACGGCAGCAAACAGCACATTTACCGTTCCACCAATGTTCACTGCCGTCGACCGCACCGGGTCCTTGATCGATCGTGGCACCGAACCCAACGCGGCCTGATGGGAAATCACATGAAATCCGCGAGTCGCTTCCAGCACGGCCTGGAAATCGCAAATGTCAGCCTTCACAAACTCGAACTTCGGATTGTTTTCAAATTCCCGGATGTTCTCGTAATAGCCGTTGGACAGGTCATCAAGTACCCTGACTTTTTCAACACGGGAGTCCTGCAGTAGTGCCAGCGTGAGATTGGAGCCAATAAAACCCGCTCCTCCGGTAATGATAACGCGTTTTCGTGACATGAATTTTTTTCGAAGTACCAAAGGTAGGAACTAGCAGGGAATTCGTACAATTCCGAGTTAGGAGTTGTTACCAGTTTCGAATTGCTAATTAGGGGTTGCGACATGCGCGGAGGTTCCCTTCAGGGAAAAGAAGGGCGAGGGATGGCATCATAAACCTGGTTTATTAATCATCCAAGCATTGGCCAACCACTCTTTTCATCATGACTTCACACTACAGGGGAACCCGAAAGGGAGCCACCGCTCTCGTGTTTCAGTATCCAGGTTTCTAGCACTCAATGCGCGGAGGTTCCCTTCAGGGAAAAGAAGGGCGAGGGATGGCATCATAAACCTGGTTTGGCCAACCACTCCTTTCATCATGACTTCACACTATAGGGGAACCCGAAAGGGAGCCACCGCTCTCGTGTTTCAGGATGCAGCTTTCTAGCACTCAATGCGCGGAGGTTCCCTTCAGGGAAAAGAAGGGCGAGGGATGGCATCATAAACCTGGTTTATTAAGTCATCCAAGCATTGGCCAACCACTCTTTTCATCATGACTTCACACTACAGGGGAACCCGAAAGGGAGCCACCGCTCTCGTGTTTCAGGATGCAGGTTTCTAGCACTCAATGCGCGGAGGTTCCCTTCAGGGAAA
>DASPNN010000698.1:0-3351 GCA_035626495.1 Chryseosolibacter sp. | reverse complement strand
TTCACCCTTTACGTTCAAGGCGCTCAATCCGCAAACGATCAATTCGCGGTTGAATCACACTTACACTTTCGACAATTTCGTAGAAGGTGATTGTAACCGGCTGGCGCGTTCTGCGGGGTTGGCCGTTGCGAAAAAACCGGGTGTGACGTCATTCAACCCGCTGATGCTTTACGGCGGTGTGGGTGTTGGCAAAACGCACCTTGTTCAGGCGATCGGCAATGAGATCAAGAACAACATGCCGAACAAGGTTGTGCTCTATGTTGATCAGAACGATTTCACAAGTCAATTTCTCAACGCATTACAAAATCACAAGCTTCAGGATTTTCAGAATTTTTATCTGCAAGTTGATCTGCTGATACTCGACGACGTGCAATTTCTCGCCGGCCGTGAAAAAACGCAGGAGATGTTTTTCCACATCTTCAACCAACTCCACCAATCGGGCAAGCAAATCATCATGACCAGCGACTGCCCGCCACGCGACCTGAAAGGATTCCAGGAACGTCTGCTGTCGCGTTTCAAGTGGGGGCTGACCGCTGACCTGCAAGAACCGGATTTCGAAACAAAGCTGGCGATCATCAACCGCAAGATGCAGGCAGATGGCATTGAGATCCCAACAGAGGTTTCAGAATACCTCGCTTACAGCGTCGACACAAATCTCCGCGATATGGAAGGTGTGCTGAACTCGCTGATCTTCCATGCGACCTTGCTAAAAAAAGACATCGACCTAGAACTGGCAAAAGAAGTATTAAAAAACATCATCAAAGAAATTCAATCAGATGTCAGCGTCGACTTCATTCAAAAAACTGTCGCCGAATACTTCAAAGTTGATCTTGAAGCCATCAAAGGCAAAGTCAAAAAGCGCGAGATCGTAATTCCGCGGCAAGTGGCCATGTATTTTTGCAAACGGTACACGCAGCTTACCCTGGCACTTATCGGAGAGAATTTCGGTGGCCGCGACCATTCTACTGTGATCCACGCCCTCGAGTCCGTCGAAGACATGATGAAAACCGATGCGAACTTCAAAGCAAATGTCGACGAGCTTGGCAAGAAGCTGAAGCTCAGGGTTGCTTAATTTTCCAATTTCTAATAATTTCTAATTTCTAATTCGGTCTTCTGCGTCTGTGCTTCCGGCCGGTTGTTGCCAGTTCCTAATTCCTAATCGTTGCCAATTAGCAATTAGGAACTCGTAATTCGTAATTGGACTCAGCGAATTATGAAGGGCAGCTCGAGCTGCTGACCGGCGCTGTTGATGCCGATGATCGAGCCGCGGCCTTTGAACTTTTCAAAAAACTCTATCACATCTTCCGGGTCGCGAACACGGACGCGATTGATGCCGATCACTGTAAAATTCTCCGGTATGCCGATCTGTTTGAGCACACTGTTGTCTTTCATCTTAAATATCTTCACACCGTATTCAGTGGCTTCCAGCGATGCTCCCAACTGACCCGCGTTGTAAATCTTGCGCTTAATGATGTCGGTGGTGCCGTTGCGATTGACCAACGTGATGTTGGCCGATCCCTGCTTGCCTTCGCGCAGGTATGTGACCGAAATCTTGTCACCCGGGTAGTGATAGCTCACCTCTTCCTCGAACGAACTTTGAGAATTGATCGGCATTCCATTGACGCCCGTGATCACATCACCGAGTCTTAGGCCGGCTTCCATCGCCGGTCCCTCCTTCTCCATTCGCTCCACCAGGACGCCGTTGAATGCTTTGACATTCAGATCAAGTCCGTATTTTTTGGCGCTTTCAAAATTGTAATCAACGACATTCGCCCCAAGAAAGGCTTTTTGAACGATGCCATATTTGACCAAATCGTCGAATACTTTTTTCACAATATCGACAGGGACGGCAAAAGCGTAACCTGTATACGAACCGGTTCTGGATAGTATGGCCGTATTGATGCCGATGAGTTCCCCATTGCGGTTAACGAGTGCGCCACCGGAGTTACCAGGATTAATCGCGGCATCCGTCTGAATAAAAGACTCCAGGGGAAATTTATCTTCGAGGATCCCAATCCGCCTGCCCTTCGCGCTGACAATGCCGGCAGTAACGGTTGACGCGAGGGAGAACGGATTCCCCACAGCGATGGCCCATTCGCCAACCTGAACTTTTTTGGAGCTGCCCAGGGTGATGGCCGGAAGGTTTGTCTCGTTGATCTTGATGACGGCCAGATCGGAGCCTGGATCCGTTCCTACCAATTCGGCAGGGTATACCCGTTTGTTGTAGTTCACCTCGATCTTTTCGGCAGAAGCAACGACATGGTTATTGGTAATGATGTAACCGTCGGACGTAAAAATCACACCTGAGCCGCTGCTGACCTGTGTCTGGCGGCCGGCTGCTTCGCCAAAGAACCAATCCCAATAGGACCGCGATGCCCCTTCGGTGATGCTGTTGATGTAGACGACGCTTTGCGTTGATTTTCCGGCGGCGACAGTGAAGTCGACGGATGGATCGGCTGGTCCCGCCGCCGACACGAAACGGTTGTCCGGATACTGCACGGAAGCAGACTCAAATTTCACATTCGTGAACGACTCATTTGCCTGGGCCCTGACCGAAGGTTTTATAAGGAATTCATACCCGGTGTAAGATCCACCCAGCCCGGCAAGAAATGCGATCGCGACAACTTTCAGCGTGTTCTTCATAACTTTTGATTCTATCGTTTGCAGATGATCGGCACAAAACTATAGTTTTAACTTTGCGGTATGCAATAATATAAAAACGGTAAATAGTCTTGAGCGTTTTATGCCGCGGGCGGAAAATTCACGATTTTGAAGCACATAAATTGCTGATTTTCAATTTATCTTGCGGTTTATGGGAATTCGTTCAGTGCTTGCCAGACCAGTCGCCGCCTATATCGCGGCCCAAACGCAAAAGTGGTCATCACAACCGGGTAAATACCAGGAGCGGATCTTCAGGCACCTGGTCGCCAAAGGCAGGTCCACAATTTTCGGAAAAGACCACGGCTTTGAGTCCATTAAACACTATGAGGATTTCAAAAAGCAGGTTCCCGTCAGGGATTATGAGCAGCTCAGGCCATATATTGAACAGGTTCTGGCAGGCAAGCCCGATGTGCTGTGGCCGGGGAAACCTGCCTATTTCGCTAAAACGTCTGGCACCACTTCGGGTGTAAAATACATTCCCATCACAAAAGATTCAGTCTCGTATCATTTTGGCAGCGCGCGAAACGCCACCCTCAGTTATGTCCACGAGACTGGCAAATCCGCTTTTCTCGATGGTGGTCTCATCTTCCTGTCGGGCAGCCCGGAACTGGAAGAGATCTCCGGGATCAAGACGGGACGACTTTCAGGCATCAGCAATCACCTGATTCCTTCCTTCCTGCGGACAAACCA
>DASPNN010000697.1:0-2923 GCA_035626495.1 Chryseosolibacter sp. | reverse complement strand
TCATTTAATATTTCTCGTAAATCGTCTTCAGAATATTTTGCATGTTGGTGCGGATCTCACTCGTGCTGACAACATAGTTGCTGTTCATGAAACAAAAGATCAATGTCTTTCCGCTCTTTGTCACGAGATACCCACTCAGCGAATGATTGTTGCTTAACGTACCTGTTTTACCAAAGAGAAACGGACGGTCAGCCTTGTACCAGTTCCGCACCGTTCCGCTTTTTCCACCCGTGGCCAACAGTGAAAACAACCGCTCACGGTCGACCTGGTTGTAAATTTTGTGCCAGAGTTTTACGATGCTGCGCGGCGTAAAAAGATTGTATCGGGATAACCCCGAGCCATCAACCCACACGGGCTTGTCCGGCAGGTCGTCCAGGAAATTTTCGATGGAATAGTTGATCGCAATCTCCGTCTTCATCGAGTCCCTTACCACCTGGGAACAAACGAGCAGCAATTGTTCGGCAATAAAATTGTCGCTGTCCTGCATCATCACGCGGTAGAGGCTATCGGCAGGAACGCTATAAAAGTCCAGCGCGAGCGGGGGCAATTTTGCCTGACAATGATGAACGGGTCGCTTCAGCGTGTCGGCCAGCAACTTCAGCAGGAGTGAATCGCTGAGTCTCATTGGCACATCCCACGAATCTTTTTCTTTTGGCTTGGTAAGACCGGGATGATATTTCACGTTATTCGAATTGACATCGCGGATAAGCTCCGCGCGCTTTCTTCTTTCGCCGATCGAAAACCCGGTTTCAAAATGTGATGGCTCCGCCGAAAACAACGAACCGGATTTTTGTACCGTAAACAAATTGCCATAAACAGGAAGGGGCGATCGTTCCGAGGAGTACGTAGAGTTGTAATCGTCCCAGGCCCAGCCAGCGCCAAAATGAGTCGTGAAAAAATTAGCGCTTGAAAAATACAGCGGTGGTTTTACAGTGCGCAGAAAGCGGTATACCCGGCCGTTGTCGAACGCATACTTATACAGGAAGGTTGGGTCTCCGGTCCCCCAAACAATCATGGAATCGTTACGCGTAATGTACTTGAGCGCCGGAACCGAGTCACCAAGAATCCGCAGGGCGGTGTAGAACGTGAATATTTTTGTGTTGGAGGCCGGTGTGAAATACTTGTCGGCGTTGTATTCGAAGACCGTTCTTTCCTTCACAAGATCGTACAGCGAAAAACCGACGTGATCCTGGAACTTCTTTTCAGTTGACCTTATCGCATCGGGTAACCCGAGCCGCCTCGCGGGAGAGCATGAATAAAGGGATACAGCGACGAGAAGGACCGCAAGAATCCGCATGTCATTTATTAAGGTATCGTTCTACGATCACTTTCCGATGATGCGTTTCATGACCGGCGATCACAAATCCAAGAGTGAGAACTGAAAGCTTGTTGTTGTTGGCGAATCCCTCGCGCCTGAGCATTTGGGGCGTAAAGCTGGAAAACAAATCTATTGTCGTCGCCCGCAGACGTTCCATCTCATTTGCCAGCTGCGCCACAGAACGCCCGCTGGCGTTGGCCATCGGTGCGTAATCATTTTCTTCAAATCCTGCCAATGGCGTCTTGTCGTTACGTGAGAAGCGCAATGCGCGATATGCAAAGATCCGTTCCGCATCCATCATATGATTGAGCACTTCTTTCAAGCTCCACTTTCCTTCAGCGTAACGATAGTCGCCCAGGTCCTCGGGGATGTTCCGGAATATCGTCAATGCAATTTTGGATGATTGCTGAAGAGCATCCATCAGATCGAGATCCTTTACGTTTTCGACATATCCTTTGTAGAAAACTGGGACGTCCGATAAATCAGGTTTTATCATGGCCCAAAGTAGGACAGGAATCGTCAGAATTTCAAGATTCGACGTTGGCTTTTTGTGGACGGTGATTACTTGAAATGTTTGAGGCGGATGACCTCTTCCTTAGTTAGAAACCGCCATTTTCCGCGCGGAAGATCTTTCTTGTCCAGTCCGGCGTAAACCGACCGGTCAAGCCTCACGACTTCGTAATTGAGGGTCTCAAAAATCCTTCTTACAACACGGTTCCAGCCGATATGAAGCTCGATCCCCACAGTTTTCCCGTCATCGGAGATGATTGCGAGATCGTCTACTATGGCCCGGCCTTCTTCGAGGTTGACCCCGTCAAGAATAGTTTGAAAATCCCCTTGTGACAGTGGGCGATCAAGGTCGACTTTGTAGATCTTCTTGACATTGTAGGAGGGATGCATGAGTTTGTCGGCCAACTCCCCATCATTGGTTAGCAACAGCAGGCCCGTTGTATTGCGGTCCAGCCGGCCGACGGGATAGATTCGTTCCTTTACGGCATTGCCAAGAAGGTGCATGACCGTATTCCGCTCCTGCGGATCGTCCGTGGTTGTCAGGTAGCCCTTTGGTTTATTCAGCAGAATGTACACGGGTTTTTCTGCACGCAAGACGCGATTTTCGTAACGTACTTCATCGCCCGGGTTAACTTTATAACCCATTTCTGTGATGGTTTTTCCATTCACGGCGATCAGACCCATGGAAATGAGCTCATCCGCTTCGCGCCGCGAGCAGACACCGCTGTTGGCGATAAAACGATTCAACCTGATTTTTTCCGTCTGTACCGGTGCATCGCCCTGCTGTGGAGATGCCGTCTGCCCGGCTTCACCTCGTGATTTTTTAATGAATCCCCGCTTGGACGAGTGGTCGGAATATGACTTTCCGCGAGCCGGACCCGAGCTGGATCGTTGGGGGCGTCTTTGCGTAAATTTTTTGTCCGAAGACTCCTGGTCTCCATCGCGTCGCGGTTTCTTAAAAACCGGGCGGTTCGATGACTGGTCGGAGGGCGGCTTTCTGCCTGCGGATGATCCTGAACCGGATCGGCCAGGACGTCTCTGCGCAGACGTGTCATCCCCAGACCCCTGGTACCCGCCGCGACCCGGTTTCTTAAA
>DASPNN010000696.1:0-3343 GCA_035626495.1 Chryseosolibacter sp. | reverse complement strand
GCTTGTGGCGGGTCGTACAGCGAAATGATGCACTGCAATGGATACATCAACTTTACCAATAGCGGGAGTGGCGCGAGGGAGGCCCTGAATTCAGGAAGTCCGGAGCCTGAATCCGCAAGTGAAAGCAAGCTCACGGCGTATCCAAATCCGGTTGCGGACCATGTCAGGGTGATGTTGAGCGATTCAGGTTCTGAAAAATTGTTGCAAATATTTGACGCTTCCGGTAAGACTGTCACGATGGAAAAGACGTGTGCATCAGAACATGTATTCGATATGTCGCATTGTCGCTCTGGGTTGTACGTTATTCAGGTGATTGATATGTCAGGTCGATCCACTATAAAAATCAACAAGAAATGATAATGATGACCGGTTGCTTTTCGTCAAGGAAAGCAACCGGTGCTTTTTTGAATGTTTAACGTAGCGGTTGAGTGTTTATGAATATGAAAGTTGTATTGAATCCCCACACGCGGGGTACGGTCAAGATGAAAAGTGAGACCTACTTTAAAATAACCTCCTTTATACTAGGACTGTTAAAAATGGAAAAACAGATTGTCCTGCTCGATCTGTTGCAGCGCGCGGAACAGGCCATCCTGCTGCACGCCGTGAGCGATGCAAAATGGCATGTCTTGAAGGTTAAGCAGGATCTTGAAGCACGTAAGGTGATCAAAGTGATACGCGACCGCCATGAAGACAGCTTACAGACGATCCGGTTGCATCATTATAAAGAGTTTGAGAGACGGTTGTATACCGCTGAGTAGACTTGGTTTCCAACGTAATGGAGGATTCATGCTTGGGTATTTGTCTGTACGTATTTTCGCGTGGACACGACGACAAAAAGAATCAAAAGGCTGCCCTCCGGCAGCCTTTTGATTCTTTTTGGTAAGTAGTGATGAAGTTTCTTGGATGAGTAAATAGCGAATGTGCTATCTCACCAGAAAGAGACCGAGTAGCTGTTTGTGTTGAAGTTCTTTCCACCGCTTGAGGACGTGATCTCATAGCCCAACTGCACATCACCCACCGTCACATCGCCAAACCATCCACGTGCCCGGATCCAGTTCATGATAGCGCGGATGTCCACCGATCCGGAGGACGTCTTGCTGGTTCTCAGAAATGAATAGACGTTGTTGCCGCCATTGTGTCCGCGGAAAACATTCCAGGTGTGGCCGCCGATCCATACGTTCCAATGGGTCGGAACCGGGTTTCCGCTAGAGTTCCAGTTGTACGAAATGGGTTTGATGTTACCACTGCCGTCGGAGTTGCTTGTGTAGTTCAGCCACAACATGATCTCGTGCTGATGGCCCGTGTCCCAAACGTCGTAGGCTGCCGTCCATGCGCCACCCGTAGGAAGGCTCATGTTGAAGTTGCTGGTCAACGATCCGAGCGAGCTCAAACGTCTACCCACGTACCTTGTGGAATTGGGATAGGATTTGATACCACCGGTGTTCGGATGGTCTGCCCATACACCCCAGTTGCTGTATGAGTTAGCCCAAATAGTCTGCGGTCCTGCTCCTGAACCCCAGATGTTGTTGTACAGCGTGTAGCCTCCGTTGGACCACGAAGCCCACCGGTAACTGGAGCTCCAGACTGCTTTTACTTCACCTTTTGACGGCGCGATTTCCTCATCGCTCTGGCAAGCTGAAAAGCAGGCCAGAATTGTGATTAATGCAAACGTTTTTCTCATAGGTTTTATGTTTATAAATCGTTTGCATAAAAGTATCAGAAACGCCAGCGTTGGTAGTGCATCGTTTGTCTCCGACTTGGTATTAGTTGGTAATGTGCAGGGCTTTGATTTGATCAAAGTTCTGTACTAAATGTATCATGGGTTCGCCACGTTGACGTTCGTGTAACAAAAAGAGCAATAGATGTTTCAACAAACTTACCCTTTCGCGTGTGCCCCGAGCGTTGTATCGCGACCTCCGACTGACCATTTTGTCAAATCGCGAAATTCTTAAAACGAAAAACCCATAAGCCAAGACGCAACCTGAATCCAACACCCAACGCCCACAACATAAACACCCACCTCTTACTTCGACTTACCAAGATTAACCACCCAGTAGTCCTCCTTTCTCGCACCTCCCATTTCATTGTATAACGAATCCATCAGCGCGCGACAATGGCTTTCGCTGGCTTGCCAGGCTTCAACAACGTCCTTGGCCGTAAAGTACTTCCTCGCAATAACTTCACCGACATAATCCCCCGAATAACCATTGTTGTGTGCTCTTTGAATAGGGGATGTGCCGGTCGGGGACAAATGGTCGAAGTAATTGTTCGTGTACATGTCCGTTGCGTGGTCGAGCGCGGTCTTCTCCAGGATGAGGTTCCATGTCAGGGTATTCACAGGCGCCATCCACTCCGTACCACACGTGCACCCTTCTTTTCGCAGAGCGTTTATTTCCTCCAATAGAGCTGTTCGTACGTCTTCATTTCGGGGGATATCTTCTTCCTGGCAACTAACAGCCGTGATGCAGGCCAACCAGCAAAAGATGAGTCGTGGGAAATGGGTAAGAATTCGGGATCGGGGCGTCGTCATTTGCCGGAACGTGGTTAACAGGACAAATATAATGATGCGACTGATCTGAGCCAGACAAGGGTGTTTTCGTCCTGAACACTGGTATTTCTACCATTTCCGCCGGCATGCAACAAATCGTACCCTGAATGGGGACAAACAGATAACGTTAGTTTCCGGAAGGTCAGCTAAATTCAAAACCGTCAGTGAAGCGTCGTAACTGAAAGATTGACCGACAGTTTTGCTGTTGGCAAAAGCTCAAATTTATTTCGGCGATTGAATTGTAAACTTGTTTGCTTTAATTTCATTGCTGATAAGCTGGGTCTATGGTGACACACAACAAAGTTGACAATGACTGGAGCGCTTTTAAGGCCGGCGATAAGCAGGCTTTTTCGCGCATCTATCATCATCATGTCACGGCTTTGCTGAAATACGGGTACAAGATTCACCATAACAGATCACTGGTGGAAGATTGCGTGCAGGATCTTTTCATTGAATTATGGAGGACCCGTGCCAACCTCAGTGACATTGCATCGGTAAAGTTCTATTTGTTTCAGGCCGTCCGTTACAAGATCCTGCGAAAAATCACCGAAGAATCACGCGTGCAACTTTTGTCGCTCGAAAACGCTGATGGACTCTCACTGTTACATGTTGAAAATGATCTTGTGGAATTTGACTTGCAATCGCAGCAGATGAATCATTTGAAAGATAGCATTAACGCGCTGCCTGCGCGGCAAAAGGAAGCTATCAACCTGCGTTTCTATAATAATTTTTCCAACGAGGAGGTCGCCCAGATCATGGGTGTAAATTATAAATCAGCCTGCCGCTTTATCTACA
>DASPNN010000695.1:0-4720 GCA_035626495.1 Chryseosolibacter sp. | reverse complement strand
GTTGTCTACTCGTTCAACAACACAACCGCGTTCGAGCCCAGGCTCGCGCTGTCGGTGGCGCCCGGCGATCTGTCAGGCCTCACCCTGGCATACAATCTTGTAAGCCAGCTCCAGCTCCCACAGGTATATCTGTTGCCCTTTAACAAGGATCTTGGCCTGACCCGCTCACACCATGTCGACCTGGGTTACTGGAATCATCTTACCCCGAGCCTTAAGCTGAAGTCGGGCATCTTCTATCAATATCTGTTCGACGTTCCGGTGGCAAACGGAAATGCACCAACCTTCTCAACACTGAACCTGATCGATGACTTGCCCGTGCCGGGATTGAGGAATGATGGTACCGGGGAAAACTATGGTGTGGAAGCTTCACTGGAAAAATACTTCTTTGGAAACTCGTACATGTTGGCCGGGGCCAGCTACTACGAATCCTCGTTCGTTGCCGCCGATGGTATCGAGCGCGAGTCGCGTTTCAACGGGAGGTATACCGTAAACGGTGTTTATGGTAAGGAGTGGACAAAACTATCGAAAAATCGGGCTATTGGTCTGAGTGCGCGCGTTCTTTACCTGGGAGGAATGAAAGAATCATCCATCGACATAACGGCATCGGAAGACAAAGGAGAAACGGTGTACAATACCGACGATCCATATAGCCAGCGGTTGAAAGATTATTTCAGATTCGACCTGAGGCTATCGTTCCGGAAAAATAAGCCCGGCTATACACGGACTTTCGCCATCGATATACAAAATCTTTCCAATCAGCAGAACGAGGCCTCACATTATTACGACCAGTTTCAGCAAAAAGTCGTTACGCGCTATCAACTTGGCGTTATCCCCGTGCTCGTTTACCGGATAGATTTTTAAATTTGACCGATAAAACCCACACGCTAAACTTGTGAAATGAAAATTGTCAACCTTTTGCTTGCAGTGATGTTCGTGGTTTTTGCATTTGTGCAGATCAACGATCCGGATCCGGTCGTTTGGATACTCATTTATGGATCGATGGCAGTGATCTGTGTGCTGGCAGCCTTCCGTTATTATCCCCGCCCGGTCATGTTTGCCATGCTCGTGCTCTTCGTAGCGTATAGCTTTGTGTTTCTGGATGGCATGAAGGAGTGGATCGCCAAGGACGACAAGTCAGTTCTCTTTGATGACATTGCAAAAATGCAGCACCCGTATATCGAGGAGTCGCGTGAATTCCTGGGGCTCATGATCTGCATCATCGTCTTGTTGATCCATATTTTGCTGTCGAAACGCGCAAGGGTTTCCGCAGACTAAACCGCAAACGTTTTTGTAAAGGCAGCTTAAAAACCTGCCTTTCTTTTTATAAATTACCCCGTATGAAACATCGGTATACGTTCATAGCACTCGTTTTTTTTGTTATTTGCTGTACGTCCCAGAGAGAAAAAATCCCCCCCGTTAACGGCATGCAGAAACAGTCAGGTAAAGTCGTCGTCTATCAAATGATGACACGCCTTTTTGGAAACAAGACCGCGAACAATAAACCCTATGGAACGATCGAGGAGAACGGCGTCGGCAAATTCAACGACATCGACGGCAAAGCGCTCCGCGGGATCAAAGGTCTCGGAGTTACTCATGTGTGGTACACGGGAGTTTTAGAGCATGCGTTGCTGACCGACTATACAAGCTTCGGCATCCCCCTCGATGATGCGGATGTAGTGAAGGGCCGGGCTGGATCGCCTTATGCGATTAAGGATTACTACGACGTCAACCCCGACCTCGCTGTCGAAGTGCCGAACCGCTTGCAGGAATTTCAATCGCTCGTCGACCGGACGCATCAAGCCGGCCTGAAGGTCATCATTGATTTCGTACCGAACCACGTAGCGCGGGCTTACAAGTCCGACGCAAAACCTTCCGGCGTGAAAGACCTCGGCGAGACGGACGACAAGACCGTCGCCTTTGCGCCGAACAATAACTTCTATTACCTGCCCGGTCAGTCGTTCGCGCCGCCGAAAGGCTATAGCGCGCTCGGCGGCGGCGCATTTCCGACCAAAGACCGGAAGTATGAGGAGACACCCGCGAAGGTCACCGGAAACGACCAATTCACGGCCACTCCGGGGATCAACGAATGGTTTGAAACTGTGAAACTCAACTATGGCGTGGACATTCAAAACGGAAGGAAGACCTTCTTCGATCCCATTCCCGATACATGGACGAAGATGAAAGATATACTGGCCTATTGGGCTGGGAAGAAAGTCGACGGATTCCGCTGCGACATGGCCGAGATGGTACCGGTCGAGTTTTGGAACTGGGTCATCCCCCAGATCAAGGAAATCAATCCGGAAATCATTTTCATCGCAGAGATCTACAACCCAGACCAGTATCGGAATTATATCCAAACAGGACGATTCGATTTTCTATACGATAAGGTTCTGCTATACGATACGTTGCGCCTGATGCTGAACCAGCAGCGAAGCAGCGCCGATGTGGCGAAGATCCAAAAGAGACTGGAGGGAATCAACCACCACATGCTTCATTTTCTCGAGAACCATGACGAACAACGGCTGGCTTCCAAACATTTCGCAGGAGACATGTGGAAAGGGGTGCCGGCGATGGTCATCAGTGCAACGATTGACAAAGGCCCGGTCATGATCTATTTCGGTCAGGAGGTGGGCGAACCAGGCTCGGGCAACGAAGGCTTTGGATCGGAGGACGGACGAACCACCATATTCGATTATTGGGGAGTTCCCGAACATCAGAAGTGGATGAATGAGGGAAAATTCGACGGAGGAATGTTGTCCATGGAACAAAAACAGCTCCGCCAGTTTTATTCAGACCTCTTGAACCTGGCAAAGAAAAATCCTGCCATAACCGATGGCGCGTACGCCGATCTCACCGAGTTTAACATCGGCCGGAATAATTTCCCGGACAACGTACACGTTTTTGTCCGGCACGCCGACGATGAACGTTTATTGATCATTAACGGATTCAATGACACCGATCAGGAAATAAAGGTCACGATACCTGAAGACGTTGCCACGGCCATGGGGCTCGACCGTTCGGCCGATTACATTGCGCGCGACCTTCTGTGGCGTGAAGTCGAGGTCGGACTGGGCAAAGACTTTACCTTCGGCCTGAAGCTTCGGCCTTACAGTTCGCTGATCCTTAAAATCAAGTAAGCATGACTGCCCGGACAACGCTTTTCGCATTCATTGTTTGTGTTCTCCTTAACGGCTGTGAAAATAGAAAAAATGAAGGTGTTGTTCAGTGGCCGCATGGAGTGAAGTATGAGGTCTTCGTCATGTCGTTCGCAGACGGTGACGGCAATGGAAAAGGAGACTTCAGGGGGTTGACGTCGAAGCTCGACTACTTCACCGACCTCGGAGTGAATGGCTTGTGGCTGATGCCAATCATGCCTTCAGACACGTATCATAAATACCACGTGATCGATTACAAAAACATAGATCCGGACTTCGGAACGCTGGAGGATTTCAGGAAGTTTGTGGGAGAATCTCACAAGCGCGGCATTAGGATCATTACGGATTTTGTCATTAATCACACCGGCAACCTGCACCCATGGTTCCTGGAAGCGAGCAAAGGGCCGGATAACCCCTACCGTGATTATTATGTCTGGGCGCGCAAGGATTCGATCCGCGACCAGATCGGCAAACGCGAGCGCGCACTCGACTCCGACAACATCCGGAAGTGGCACGCCGTGAATGGCGACACACTCGGTGAACATTACTATGGATACTTCAACAGCCTGACGCCGGACCTGAACCTCGATAATCCGAAAGTCAGGCAGGAGATCATCGATATCGCCCGTTTCTGGCTCAACGATTTAAAGGTCGACGGCTTTCGCATGGATGCTGCGCGCCACATCTTTCCCGACGAACGTATGAAAGACAATCATGAGTTTTGGGTGTGGTTCCGCAAGGAGATGGAAACGATTAAGCCGGATGTTTACCTGGTCGGGGAAGTGTGGTCGTCGGCCGATGTTGTCGCACCCTATCTCAAAGGATTGCCTTCGCTTTTCAATTTTGACCTCGGCTATGCGATCACGGACGTTGCGCGCGCAGGACGGGATACCATCGGCCTGGTGAAGCGCTATAAGGAGATTCGCGATTACTATAAGTCGATCACCAATGAATACCTCGACGCGACATTCGTAAAAAATCACGACCAGACCCGGCTGCTGACAGAGTTAAAAGGTGACATCAATCGATCGAAAATGGCGGCCGCTCTGTTGCTCACCATGCCGGGAACTCCGTATCTCTATTACGGCGAAGAGATTGGAATGGTAGGTGACAAGCTGCAGGTGTTCGCAGACATCTTCGGGCCAGATGCTTACGTGCGCGAGCCGTTCATATGGGACTACGGCAGGAATGACAAGCTCCAGACGGCGTGGGAAAAGCCGCAGTACAGTACCGACAGCACGGTGGTGCCTTTCAGCAAGCAAAAGGATGATGCGTCATCGTTATTTAACTTCTATAAAAGGCTCATCCAATTCAGGAACAGCAGCAAGCCATTGACCTACGGCGATATCGATCACGCGGGCATCGACATTGCTGAAGTTGTGGCATTCCGGCGGATCTATGACGGTGAGCAGGCATTGGTTCTTCATAACGTTTCTGACGTGGAAGTCACGATTACCTTGCCGGAGGGAAGCGGGCAATTCAAGGACGTCATTTACGATATGAACGGAACGAGCAAGCTGCAAGACGGCGAGCTGACTCTTCCGGCGTTTACGACGGTGGTGATG
>DASPNN010000694.1:0-4770 GCA_035626495.1 Chryseosolibacter sp. | reverse complement strand
GCATTCCGCAGAGTAATTTCAAGCCTTCCCAGGTCGAATGGCTTTTGCAGGAAGTCGAAAGCGCCCTTTTTTACAGCTTCTACGGCGATGTCGATATTTCCATGTGCGGAGATAATGATAAAGTTCGCTCCGATGCCCTCGTCCTTTGCTTTCTCAAGCACTTCGAGTCCATCCATCTTCGGCATCTTGATGTCGCAGATGCACAGATCGTACATCCCCTGCTCGAGTTTCCGATAGCCTTCCATTCCATCTGCCGCCTCATCGACGTCGTGGCTTTTGTCTTGGAGGATCTCTTTGAGGATTGCGCGGATTTTAGCGTCGTCTTCGATTACAAGAATTTTGGCCATGCGTTGAAATTTGGCCAAAGTAAGGAAAGGATTTCGGTTTCAGAAAGGGCTGGCGCGATTACTCAAGACACGAGGGAATGTCGAACCACATCTTTTGGCCCAGGCGTTGTGAGCATCGTATCATTCGTTCCATAAAAAAACCCTCCTGGGCCCCAGGAAGGTTTCAATAAAAAAGCAAGTCTGTAAGCCGGGTTCTGTTCCCCGGAAATCGGGGCCCTTATCATTTATCTGGTCCGTGTCTCACGACAGGGATCAAGCAGTCTACCCGCCACGCCTGTATTCTTAGCGAGCCGCTAATCACCGAGTGGGCGTGACCTATTTGACCTTTCAACTCGTAAGGTTTACCATGCCCTTTCCATCACTGGAAAGGCGGTGAGCTCTTACCTCGCCTTTTCACCTTTGCCCTGTCCCGAGAAACTCGGCCGGGGTAGTTTGTTTTCTGTGGCACTGTCTGTCTCACCGCCGGTTACCCGGCGGGAGCCTTCCCGTTAGGAAGTACGATGCTCTGTGTTGCCCGGACTTTCCTCCCCCGTGGCCGTATTCCGGCACCGGAGGCGATAAAGCAACTTACTTTTTGTAAAAATACAGTTTAGTCTGAAAATAGGTTCAAAAAAAAACCACCGGCAGGACCGGTGGTTTGGTTAACGAGGTATGGGTTGCGTGGTCTTAGTGGATGTCCTGACCAGTGAGCTTGTCTTCGTAGTGGTCGGCCAGCTGTGCCACTTCCTGTATCATTTCTTTCAGCTGGTCCTCGGAAGCCGAACTGGCCAGGCACGAGGCCTCAACCTTCAGGTAGCCATCTTCGAGGACAAATTTGCTGTAGTCGAAATTTCCGTTCTGTTCCAAGAGTGATTTCAGGTCCATGGTAGCGCGATACTCGCAGACTTTCGAGGTGAAGATCGCCTGGTCTCTGCCCGACACCGGGCTTTTCTGGGTCACGGCCAGGACCGTTTGGAACCTGCTTCGGTCCAGGGGCACCACAATCACCGATTTGGTTTGATCGTAGTCCGTGTACTGTCCACCGATTTGATCCGCGTATTTTTTCAGAGTATTGGTCACATTCATAGGCGTAAAGTTTAATGTCCGGGTATTGAAGTTAGGAAATCCGCCTGCCAATGGGAACCCTAAAACGAAAAATATTTAGAAATAGAAGGCATGAAATCTCGCAGAGCCGGAGCCAAATTCGACAGCCGGGCCGGGTATTTTAATCATGTTTCCCACAAAAAGGAGTGCTTTTACCACCTTAGAGCGGGTTTTGACAGAAGTGAGGTCCACGTCCAGGGCCAAGTAATACTGCCGCTTCGGGTCGAGGCCGATTGCCCAATTCTGCTTGTCACGGCCATAGAGCATTCCTTCCGCGCCGTATCCGACCGCTAGGTTTAGCCATTGTGGAAATCGCAGAAACTTGTCCATGTCGAAGGAAAGCCAGTAGGTTTGACCGTTGTAGTCCTTAAAAAGCCGGCTCAGGTCGTTCTCACCGAGTACATCAGGACGCCGCTGTGCGAAGGGAGTGTGGTGTACGGAAAATTTCGGGTGCACGTGAAGCTCGCCCCATGCGACAGTCTGCAAAAGAAAAAGCCCGGCACCTGTGGCGTTGGCCCCGATGTCGCCAACGGAGGCGCCATACGCCCTCGAATGGCCGTCGAAGACTTCGATAGGCAACATTACGGCGAATCCTGTGAGGGAGCCATACAAGTTTGCTTTGCGCGCAGGTACGTTGCAGGAACGCAAAGCTTGCGCCGTGGCGTGAGCGACGTGGAATGCGGAAAGTGCGTGGCCCGATTTGTCGAGTTGCTTCCATTCAGCATTGTCGTTGAAAAAAGTAAACGGCTGCCGGCCTTTGCCGGAATACCAGACGTGATGAAGTCCGACCATCGCTGCGGTATAACCGGTGGCCGACGCGATCACGAACGTACGCAGCTTTTTTTGATCAACGTGGGATAACGTACGGTGTAAACTGTCCGCTGCTTGCCCGGTCAGCCTGAGCGAAAAGCCCAGAAGCATAATGGTGAGAAAAAGCCGAAGCCATTTAATCGGTGCCGTCATCGTTTTTCCGAATGGCGTCCTTGCTCACATCGGCTTCATTATCGGCTTGGCGCTGTTTGCGCCGGTTACGGGCCGCACGCCACAGATCTTTCAGCTCATTGAAGCTTTGCATGTGTGTGATGCTTGCTCCGGTTGTCACCGAATTTTGCGCACCAATGGTGTTAAGGATCGGGTTGATATTGGTCCGGTTGTACATCTTGACGCGGAATATGCCGTCGGCAGTGAGCAGGTATTCCACCGTCCAGTCACCTGCCAGACTTGCCAGGGTATTTTGCTGCTGATCGGGATTGGCCAAGCCGCTCTGGTTACCGTAAAATGTCTGGGCATCGCGTGTGAAACGCCATCGGCCATTGGGTGTGGTGTAAGACAAACGAAGCTGGAACGTGTGGAACGCTTCGTCATCGAATGTCGATAGGTCTACATCGATCTCGAGATTTTCGTCCACTTGGCTGGCCCAGTTGCTCAGCTGGTTGGAGAGCAGCTCGCTCACGCTGTTGGCAAAAGACCTGCCCGTGTTGATGTTCAGCGATTCCGGCGGCGAGAAGCGCCTCAGTACGATCAAGCTGAAAACCTGGCGGTACAATTCGGACTCATCGAGTTTGTTTTTGAACGCCTGGAATTCAAAATTCAGCCTGACCGGTGCCGGCTCGCCCTCGATTATGATACTTTGCGGCAGGTCCCTGGCGACGATGTCGAATTTCAGGTCCGGTGACAGCATGGGCCCGTCAAGATTGAGCAGCACCTTCACGGGATACTTTCTGCGCATCTGCGGATGGTTGGCAAGTGACAAGTCCGTCAGGATCGGTCCGAGCGAGGCATTCTGATTGTACGAGGCCGCAATATCCAATATGGCCCCGTAGGGATCCCCGTACCAGTTGATCCTGCTCCCACGGTTGATCACAAAATCCTTGTTGATGATGTCGTACAGAGTGAAATTGTACCAACCCTCGGTGAATTCAAAGGGTCCAAACATATTGAACTCACCATTGGTGTTGAGCTGAAGCTGCAGGTCACCGTAGCCGCGTCCGCGGATAATATCACCGGCTTTGATATCGAAAATGATCTCGCAATATGCGTCGGGTGTGACCGCGAGATTGAAATCCATGCTGATGCCGGTGAGATCTACTTTGCTGCTCAGAGTCGTGTTCAGCGATTGCCGAAAGCTCGAATCGCTGAAACTGACAAATTTGATGAAGTCCTTTTTTTCAACGTCTGACGTCCCTTCGATGGGAATATAAATCCTGGTATTTCGATCAGTCCTGGCATTGGCGGTAATCTTCAAATTTGCGATCGGACCAAACAGGCTCATGTCGCCGGATGCATAACCCTGCCCATAGAAGAGGCTATTATCCTTTGCAGTGGTATTCAGCACCTGGAAGTTCGCAAACGAAGCTTCGAGGTTGATCCGCATGCTGTAAAAATTGTCATGTGTTATTCGTCCGTTGAGCTTAGCGGTATTATCAAAAATGTCGGACAGCTGCATGTCTTTGAAGTAAATCGAATGCGGCGAGAGTCCTACAATGCCTTTGAACCGGTAGTGGGTCTTCAGGTAGTTTACCATCAGTGATCCATCGTTGACTTCCCCTTCGCCGTCGAGGGCCGGCTTCTTCAAAGTGCCGGTGATGCTGAAATCCCCGGTAACCGTTCCCCCTATGTTACTGAAGATCTCTTCCAGGAAGGGTTGAAGTATCCGAAGGTTGGCATTCTGGAGCTTGGCAACAGCAGACAGCGGACTGGATTGGTGAGTCGGGTTGTAGCCGCCTTCGAGGTCGACGATTCGTTTGCTATTGCGATCCACGAAAAAGTTGATGACGAACTTTTTCGCAAGGGTGTCCCATTGGTTTTTACCGCTGATGTCGCCAATGAGGAACTGGTCAACGGTCAGGCTATCGATTTGCAAATCGTTCTGGACATACGGATTGTAGTAATAGTTGTTAAGATCGAATATTGCATCCAGGGTGCCTGAAATATCACGACCCGTCACCGGGTTGAGCGACGCCAAATCGAAATTGTTTATTTGAAGCGAAAGACTCTTGCGCGGGTCCGGCGAGATCGCCCCGTTTGCAGCAATGAACTGAGCGCCCTGTGCAAGCACGACGTTGCTGAACCGGATGTCGCGTTTGTGAACCGAGATCAGGTTTTGCGTATTAAAAGTCCAGGTCTTTTCCAGGACTTTGACCGCTGACGGCGCGAAACGAATATGGGTGCTGTCAAGTAAAAAGTCGACCGTCCCCTTTAACCGTACATAATTTGACAGGGTGTCCTGGTCAGCGTCGAATGTGAAATCGATATGGTCGCCATTCCAGATCGCCTCCGTCACCAGCCCTTTAGTGCGGAAGGCCGGCGAAAGCAATTGTTTCTCCGAATTGAGAGATCG
>DASPNN010000693.1:0-2849 GCA_035626495.1 Chryseosolibacter sp. | reverse complement strand
GACCAATGGACCCCGCTTGTCCAGCGCAATATAAAGGTCTTTGAACCCCGCGAAGAAGCTGGCTCCCCGCGTGGTTGGTTGTCACCGATGGTTGTGTTTTCTTTTCTGTTCGTCGTCGGCCTGGCTGTGAGTATCGTCGATTTTCGCCGCAAAAAATTGACGACGGCCTTTGACGTCATACTGTTCTCGGTGCTCGGGATGATCGGCTTGTTGCTTACCTTACTGTGGGTTGCCACTGACCACAAGGCTGCAGCCAACAATTTCAATCTGCTGTGGGCTCTTCCAACACACCTCGTAGCAGTCATCGCATTTATTCGTCAACCACGATGGCTTGAAAAATATTTTTTATTGACCGCGATGATTAGTACCGTTTTGCTTATTACGTGGCCACTGTTACCTCAACAACTGAACGTGGCCTTGGTGCCGATTGTCATGACGGTTGTGGTCCGGGCGATTGCACAGTATTTCGTCAGATCCAGATCGACGCTTTAACCAGCTGGGTCTCCGGCATCGGTTGTCCGGAACAGCAGGTGCACAGTTGGGTTCGAATTGTATTAAATGGCATGCAAGCATGCGCGGACACGCAGCTGACCGAGTTCGTAATAAAAAAAAGACCAACGCTGATTAAAGGTGGAGCGGCCGATTCGCCGTCGCCACCAGACATGCTTCTTTCATAGCCTCCATATAGGTCGGATGCGCGTGAGACATTCGGGCGACGTCCTCGGCTGAAGCCCGGAATTCCATCGCCGTTACCGCGGCGGCTATCATGTCGGCCGCCCGCGCGCCGATAATATGGACGCCGAGGATCTCGTCGGTTTGTTTGTCGGCAAGCACTTTGACAAGGCCGTCGAGGTCCATGCTAGCGCGTGCCCGGCCCAGCGCCTTGTACGGGAAGCTGCCTGTCTTGTACGCCCGACCCTGACCTTTCAATTGCTCTTCCGTGTATCCGACACTGGCAACTTCGGGCCAGGTATAGACAACACCTGGGATGAGGTTATAATGGATGTGCGGTTTTTGCCCCGTCATGTACTCCGCGACGAATACACCTTCTTCTTCCGCCTTGTGGGCCAGCATGGCGCCGCGCACTACATCTCCAATTGCGTAAATGTT
Organism: Chryseosolibacter sp.; assembly: GCA_035626495.1. Taxonomy (GTDB): domain Bacteria; phylum Bacteroidota; class Bacteroidia; order Cytophagales; family Cyclobacteriaceae; genus Chryseosolibacter. The sequence continues at coordinate 1,739 of DASPNN010000693.1, read as the reverse complement.
GTCCACCTTGGTCTTTAAGTGGTCGTCCACCGGTATCTGGCCCTTCACTGTTTCGATACCGACTTTGTCAAGGCCCAGCCCATCGGTGTACGGGCGGCGTCCGATACTCACCAGGCAATAGTCACCTTTGAGTTCGATCTGCTTGCCGTCTTTAGATTCGGCACGGACAATAACTTCCGCGCCTTTGTTCTCGACGGCGGTGACTTTGTGGCCGAGATAAAAATCCATCCCGAGTTTTTTTGTTGCCTTATGCAATTCTTTCCCCATCGTGGAGTCCATCGTGGGAATGAGGCTATCGAGAAATTCAACAACGGTGATTTTTGATCCGAGACGAGCAAACACAGAACCGAATTCCATACCGATCACGCCCCCACCGATGACGATGAGGTGCTTGGGCACTTCGGTCAGTTCGAGTGCTTCGGTGCTTGAGATGATACGCTTCTTATCAAACGGCGCAAAAGGGAGCGGCGTTGGCTTCGATCCGGTCGCAATAATCACTTTTTCGGTCGTGATGGTCGAGTCCTTTCCGTCCTTACCGGCTATCCGGATCGTATTCTTGTCAACAAAAGAGCCGACACCGGTATGCACGTCGATCTTGTTTTTCTTCATCAGGAATGCGATACCGTCTACATTTGACTTGACGACTTCCGCCTTGCGTTTGATCATCTGCGGAAGATTGACTTTCGGGTCAGGGATGTCGATGCCGTGCTCACGGAAATGTGTTTTCGCATTGTGAAAATGCTCTGTTGAATCCAGCAATGCCTTCGAAGGAATGCAACCGACGTTCAGGCAGGTGCCGCCGAGTGTATCATACTTTTCGATAATTGCAGTTTTCAAGCCAAGCTGGGCACAGCGGATCGCGGCTACATAGCCTCCGGGGCCAGAGCCAATAACGGTTACGTTGTATTGCATATTAAAGCAGGGGAGCCGTGGAGCTCTTTATTTCTTTAGTTACACACCCAATATTAATCTTCCGGGATCTTCAAGCATTTCCTTGACGCGCACAAGGAAGCTTACAGACTCGCGACCGTCGACGATCCTATGGTCGTATGAGAGCGCCAGGAACATCACAGGGCGGACGACGATCTCCCCATTTTTCACAACCGGGCGTTCCACAATATTGTGCATACCGAGAATTGCCGATTGCGGCGGATTGATGATTGGCGTAGAAAGCATCGAGCCGAAAACACCACCGTTTGTTATCGAGAAGGTTCCGCCGGTCATTTCTTCGATTGACAGCTTGCCGTCTCTTCCGCGGGTGGCGAGCCGCACGACTTCACTTTCGATCTGGTTGAAGGAAAGCCTGTCGGCATTCCGTATCACGGGCACAACCAGTCCACGCGGGGTTGAGACTGCTATTGAAACATCGCAATAGTCATGGTAAACAATCTCATCTTTGTCGATAGACGCGTTAACGGCCGGAAAATCTTTGAGGGCAACGCAGACAGCCTTTGTAAAGAAGGACATGAATCCAAGTCCGACGCCATATTTTTCCTTGAACTGATCCTTATACTTCGAGCGCAGGTCCATGACCGGTTTCATGTCGACCTCGTTGAAGGTGGTCAGCATGGCGGTTTCGTTCTTAACGGAGACCAGTCGCTTGGCGATCGTCCTGCGCAGCGAAGTCATTTTTTCCCTGCGTTCGTTCCGGCCACCTTCCGAAACAACCGGTGGCCCGCTTGGAGGTGCCGGGGCCTTTGTCTCGGCAGGTTTCGAAGGAGTTGGCGCTTTTTGCGCAT
>DASPNN010000692.1:0-4290 GCA_035626495.1 Chryseosolibacter sp. | reverse complement strand
TACCGGGAGCATTGACGTGTTCCCAGTCAAAAGCATGCGAGTAGTAGAAACCGAATTTCATTTGCTGTTTCCGGCATGCATCGGCCAGCTCGCGCAGCGGGTCGCGCCCAAAAGGAGTTTCCTTCACAATGTTGAAATCGGATGCGTCCGAGTCATACATTGCAAAACCGTCGTGATGTTTAGCTGTAATGATGAAATACTTCATGCCGGCTTGCTTGGCGGTGGCTATCCATTCCTCGGCATCGAATGCTGCGGGGTTGAATTTCGCCGCGATTGCAAGATATTCAGCCCGTGACAGTTTTTCCTTCCGCATCAGGTGTTCGGCATATCCAGAGACTTTTCGGCCGTCCCATTCTCCGCCCGGCAAAGAATAAATACCCCAGTGCACGAACATACCAAAACGCGCCTCGCGCCACCAGCCAATGCGTGTGTCACGATCGTGCATCGACTCACGCCACCATCCGTTGACAGCCTTTTCAACAGCAAGGCTGTCTCGGCTCTCGGCCGGAAGCTCTTCGTCTCCCCACTGACCTTGCGCGAACACGGGGACGGCAATCATCAACACGGTGCAAAAGCTCCTCATGGGATTGAATTGAACCAGATGAGCGGGTTGCGAATCGGCAGGTTGCGCAGAATTTCGGGGACCCGCGGATCATGATCGAGCCCCTGCCAAAGAGCGAACCATAAATCCTCGTCCAACGCGCGTGAACCGAACACAAGGAACGGGTGGGCGACTGGCCAGTGATCCCAGTACATTACGTCCTTCTTGTAAGGCCAGGTGGATTTATCTTCAATATAGGGATACATGAAGCCGATTGCTTTTTCAACGGACCGGCCATCGGCGGTCTTGAATTTCCACAAATTTTCGTTTTCATCTGAAAGGATTTGACAGATCATTGCCATGGCGTCGAGGTTAAACAAAGAGTACCCGTACGGTTTCGTACGAGCGAGCTCCCGGGGGAAGCTGCCGTCGGCCGCCATCTGTCCGGGCAACAAAACATTCTTATAACGGTCGCGGCAAAAAGCGAGGAGCGCGGCGTCGCCTGTCAGGCGGGCAAAAGCGGCCACCTGCATGACCCAGCATGTGCCATGGTTATTTTCTGCGTTCATTTCCTGCTTGCCGAAAGGGTGGGTGGTCAGCCAGGTCAAATAGCTGCGAAACCATTTCCGGATCGCCGCTGACACCGCCGTGTCTGCTGCCGGAGACCGAAACATGATGCCCAAGCCGTGCGCAACTTCCATCAGGTGGATTGTATCGATAATGCCTATGCTTCGTCCGGTCACACGCCCGCGGATCGCCTGTGCATATGCGAGTGAAGGGTTCATCATCGTCGCTGTATCGGCAAACCATGCGCGGGCATGACGAAACGCTTGAATCACATACTTGTCCTCACCGGTCAAGATGTAAGCTGACGCAAGCGCACCAACCACCCGGCTGAAAACGATCATCAGCTCGCGGTGTGCGTTAAAATTTTCCGGGTTGGACTCACCATCCCGCTGCACATAAGGTCCGTCAGGGTTTGCGGAATCGGGCCACCAATAGTCGCCTTCCGAAAAGAAATCGTGCTTCCCCCCTGCACTCTCATGGCTGACGGCAGACGTGACGGTCGCCGGATGTTGTTCCATCGCCCATTCCGCCTGTGCGAGCACATGACTGCGCAGGTGACTCGCGACGCGACCATCGAAGGTCGTCTGAGCCGCCGCGGGGCCAACATACATGGTTAGAAAAAGAACTAGCAAGTATTTCACATCAACACCATTTTTATATTCCGGATTTGACGACGGCGACGAATCCTCCTTTCGGCGCGATCGTCAACACAACTTTTTTACCGCTGGATTCAACAACCGACGACTCGAATGACCCGGCATCTTTGCCGTCCGTGATCAGGTCGAGCTTCGCTTCCCCGGCGAGGAACGACAGGTCAAGCGTGGCTTCCTGTGGTATGGCCTGGCCGTTGATTCCTCCGAGGTACCAGCGGTCGCCCTTTCGCCGGGCCACCACCGCAAATTTTCCTGGCACACCTGAGACATGACGTGTTTCGTCCCATGTCACCGGAACAGATTTGAGAAAATTTTTCGGTCCGTCAGGCAATGCCTGGTAGGAGCTTGCGCGGTCTGCAAAATGAAAAACGCCTGATTCAAACACGATTGACAACGCAAGCTCGTGCCCAAACGTCGTCTGCCGGATGCCGTCCCTACCGGGTTTGTTGATAAAGATTACCGGAGTATAATCCATCGACCCGACAACATTGCGGGTAAACGGGAGGATCGTATTGTGAACCGGTGCCTTGTCACAGAATTCCTGGCGGCCCGCACCTTCCGCCCCTTTTACCGACTCCATAGACATCAGGTGAGGATAGGTCCGCTCCCACCCGCGCGGCAACGTCGACCCATGGAAATTCACCATGATCTCGTATTTCGCAGCATCGCGCAGAATGTCGAAGTAACGCTTGATGACAGGTTGTTTATCGCTGTCGAAAAAATCGACCTTGACGCCTTTCACTCCCCAGCTCCGGATCTTTTTGAATTCTTCGTCCCGCGATGTCGGGAAGGCCATGATGTTTGCCATGCTCAGGGTGTCCTTCTCGCGGCCCATTCCCGAATGGTACCAGAGAAAAATTCCCACGCCTTTCGAATTGGCGTAGGCGACGAGCTCCTCCATCGAATGGTTCTGCATCTGCGGCCAACCCGCGTCGATCAGGACGTACTCCCAACCCATCGATGCGTTGAAGTCGATGTACTCTTTTTGAATGTTGAAATCACGCGTTGAGCTGCCTTGTGACCACCAGCTCCAGCTTGCGCGTCCGGGCTTGATCCAGGAAACATCTCCGATCACCGACGGTGGATTGAGATCGGTGATTAGTGTGGTGTTCTGAATTCCCGTTAGGCTTGGTGACACCACCGCTGCTCTCCAGGGCGTCGTCCACGGCAGGGTTGAGACCGGTTCACGGCCTGAATCGCTTGTGACCTCTTCTTTTTCGGGAAACCGGATCGTGAGCAACCCGTTTCCGTTTTTGTCTTCGAGGTGCGTGCCACAATATGTTTCGTCAAGGCCTGCTTCTGAAATCAGCACCCATATACCATTGGTTTCGTATAGTACCGGAAATGCCCATCCCGCAGCATTCGGCGAAGGTGTTCCCGGTTTGATGGCGCTTTCATAAAATGTTTCATAGCACGGCTTTTTCCTCGAGTTGAGATCATAGGGCTGCATCCATGCTGTTGCCGTTGCTGGCATCGCGAACCCGGAATGTTCCGCGTTGATCGTATGCGACCCGTTGTCATCCTTCGAAAAATGATAACGATAGGCGATGCCGTCGTCATAGGCGCGAAAAATCAGGCGGGCTTTCTTTTTGTTTTCGTTTTCGAAATCAAGGGTCAGTTCATTGGCCTGGTTCCGCGATTGGAGTCGCTTCCCAACCATGAGGGTATACGCATCGTTGATATTTGCGCGGCTGGCCGACAGGTACCGCAGATTCAAAAACTGCTGATCATCCCGCGTGATCCCCAGTGGCGAAGCCGCAATTACAGTCACACGCCCATAGACCACCTGATAGGTCAGTCTTTTGTTAACAAGTGCAATCTCGATTTTGAGTTTTCCATCGGGCGAGCTCACCTCCCAGTCCTTTTTCTGGAGACCATTGACGTTGAAGGCGAGCGCGGGCACCAGGCATATTGTATAGAATAATCTCATTGTATTCATGGTACGACAGGTTATAATGGAACAATTGAATATGTTTTCCCTGGCAAGGTTTGAAAGTCTATTACAAAGCCGGCCTTTGGGCCAAGGGACGGCAGCGCCGCTCCGGGTGATTTCTCAAAGCGGACAGGGGCCGCCACTTGCAGCAACTGGTTTGCGACCTGGCCATGCGCTGCTCTTGACTCCACACCAACAACCCTGACAGGCACCTTCGTGTGTAGGCGGCAAATGCCCCCTAGCCCGGACGTGATTTGCGCCGATTGCAGCGTGCCGTCCTTCCAGTGAATATCGACCTGGAAACCACCCCGCGCTTTCAAACCGGTGACCACGCCCGACCGCCATTGTGAAGGGAGTGCGGGAAGCAGCGAAATTTTTCCCGCGTGGCTCTGTAACAACATTTCAGTGATCCCCGCCGTAGCACCAAAGTTTCCGTCGATCTGGAACGGCGGATGTGCGTCGAACAAGTTGGGATACGTACCGCCTCCACCCATGGTCTCTTTTTTCTGGGCTGGATCAATATAGGTAAGGCCTTGCCGGAGGATCTCGAACGCATGGTCGCCATCGGCGAGTCGTGCCCACCAGTTGATTTTCCA
>DASPNN010000691.1:0-2916 GCA_035626495.1 Chryseosolibacter sp. | reverse complement strand
TGTCGCCATTCTTTGCTTATCCGGCCGCCAACCATGTACCTTTGGAATTAATGCACCAAAACCGTAATGCCGGAAAAGTCCGGCCCAAGAAGTTTCTCGGTCAGCACTTTCTCAAAGACCAGAACATCGCGAGAAAGATCGTTGACGCCCTGCACCTTCCCGAAGGGGAGCAAACCTCGGTCATTGAGATAGGCCCGGGAATGGGCGTGCTTACCCAATACCTGGTCGACCGAAAGAATATTGACTTAAAGCTTGTTGAGATCGACCGCGAGTCGGTGCAATATCTGCATGCGCATTTCCCCGGCAAGGCTGCCATCATCGAGGGTGATTTTTTGCAGCTCGATATCGCATCCATCTTAGGGCCGCACGGTGTTATTATCGGAAACTTTCCTTACAACATCTCGTCCCAGATTTTTTTTAAGGTCCTTGAGCATCGAAATTTTGTCCGGCAAGTGGTCTGTATGTTGCAGAAAGAGGTAGCCGACAGGATGGCAGCAGCGCATGGATCGAAAACGTATGGAATCCTTAGTGTTTTATTGCAAGCGTTTTACACGATTGAAAATCTTTTCAAGGTTCCTCCCGGCGTGTTTCATCCTCCACCCAAAGTCATGTCGGCGGTGATCCGGCTGAAGCGCAACAGCAGGGAACAGCTGGAATGCAATGAGCCATTGTTTTTTCAGGTCGTCAAGCAAGGGTTCAATAACCGGCGCAAGACCTTGCGCAACGCATTAAAAAATCTAAATTTGGCTCCCGGAGTCGCGGCGTTGGAGATGTTTGACAAACGTGCCGAGCAACTTACGGTGGATGATTTCATTAAGCTGACCAGGATAATCGAAGATAGTCGTGCAGGAACCATTGGTAGAATTCGAGCTGAGCAAGGAGTTTCGTGACCGCTTTCAGGAAGCTGTAGATAATCGTGACGAAGCATTTATCCGGGATACACTGAGCGGCATCAACGCGGCCGACATCACCTCGCTGCTTTACGAATTTACGCCTGAAGAATCCAAATATGTGATGAGCCTGCTGGCACTTCCCACGCAGGCTGAAATCATCCGCGACCTCGAGTCAGAGACCCGCAAGAAGTTTCTCAAGTTTTATGAACCGGAAGAGATCGTTGGTTACCTGAACCAGCTTGCTTCCGATGACGTAGCTGACATCCTGCATGAATTGCCCATCAAGGAACGGGAGCAGGTCCTGTCGGGCCTCGAGACCGAATTGCGCGTCCAGGTGACCGAGCTTTTGCGATACGAAGAGAATGTTGCCGGTGGATTGATGGCGAAGGAGCTGATCAAGGCGTTCGTGCACTGGACCGTAGTTCAATGCATTGACGAGATCCGCAAGCAAGCGGAAAATGTGTCGAAGTTTTATACCGTTTACGTCGTTGACCACCATGAAAAACTCATCGGTCGCGTTGCGTTGCAGGATTTGATTTTGTCGGATGCCCGTACCGTTGTCGGTGATATTTGTGACCGGGAAATTGTGTGTGTACAGACATATCAGGAAGCGCGTGAAGTAGCGGAGATGATGCAGAAGTATGACCTTGAATCCGTTCCGGTCGTCAATGTGCATCAGCAGTTGGTTGGCCGGATCACCATCGACGATGTTGTCGACGTCATTACCGAGCAAGCGGAAGAGGAACGGCAACTGATGACTGGTATCAGCGAGTCTGTTGAAGAAGATGACAGCGTGTGGCGCAATACGCGCGCGCGTTTGCCGTGGCTGCTGATCGGCATTGTCGGGGGATTGATGAATGCGAAGTTTATGGGGCTGTTCGAAGCCGAACTGGCAAGGATTACGGCCATTGCTTTTTTTACCCCGCTTATCCAGGCGACCGGCGGCAATGTAGGGATTCAATCCTCATCACTGATCGTGCAGAGTCTGGCCAATCCCGATTTCGTCGACGAGGGACTGTGGAAACGCTTGATAAAAGTGGCCTTCGTCGCCATACTGAACGGCTTTTTCCTTTCAGTGCTCGTGCTTGGAGCCAATATCCTTCTTTTCAGTGAATATGAGTTGTCGCTTGTGGTGTCAATTGCGCTGTTCAGCGTTGTTGTTTTCGCCTCCTTCGTCGGAACGCTCACGCCCCTGGTGCTGAATCGGATGGGATATAATCCGGCGCTGGCGGCCGGACCGTTCATCACCACCATCAACGACCTGCTGGGTCTGACCGTTTATTTCTTTATAGTTCATTTCCTTTTGATCTGATGGCTGACCGGAAATGTCTGATAGTTGATTCGATGCATCCGAGCCTGTTTCCGCTCTTGGGGGACATTGGCTGGCAGGGCGACTATGAGCCCGAAATTACCCCTGACCAGATTAAGGACCGTATAGGCAATTATCAGGGACTGATCGTTCGCAGCAAAACGATTGTGAACCAGTCGCTGCTGGGTGACCGGCCGTCCATCCGGTTCGTGGCGCGCGCTGGCGCCGGTGTCGATAACCTGGACCTGGAATTCTTGTCGTCACGCAATATTTCGGTCGTTCATGCAGCGGAAGGCAATAGGGATGCCGTTGGGGAATTTACAGTGGGCCTGCTCATCTCGCTATTGCGGAATATTCCAAAGTCGAACGCTGAAGTCTCGCGCTTCACGTGGGATCGTGAAGGCAACCGGGGGACAGAGGTGATGGGCAAAACGATAGGTCTGATCGGATATGGTAACATGGGCCGGGCGTTCGCCAGCCGCATTGCCGCATTTGGATGTAAGGTTTTGGCGTATGATAAATATAAAAGCCGCTTCGCCGATAATTTCTGCCGGGAAGCCACGATGGAACAAATCTACGCTGAGGCTGACATTTTGAGCCTGCACATCCCCCTCAGTGCGGAAACGCGCATGATGGTAAACGCGGATTATCTCAACCGCTTTGCAAAAAACATAGTGCTGCTCAACACAGCGCGTGGTGAGATCGTCCGGTTGC
>DASPNN010000690.1:0-7675 GCA_035626495.1 Chryseosolibacter sp. | reverse complement strand
CATGGCCATCATCCGGTTCAGGACGCGCATCGAGGACCCGCGTGACGTCCTGTTTTTGTTCGCTGCGTTAAGCACGGGGCTTGCCATCGGCGTCTACGGGTTTACAATCTCGTTCGCCGGAACGGCGTTGTTTTGTATCGTTGCATGGATCCTTCATGCGTCGCCTTTTCGGTCGTTCGCGCAAAATCACAGGTTGTATTTTACCGTTCCAGGCCCGGAGTCGTTATCACAGGTGCTGGGAATTTTGGAGAAATATGCCCGTGAATTCAGGCAGATCAGTGTGCAATACAATCGCGAGGGACAGGTACGATATGAATACGCTTTGGCTTTAAAGCGCGACCACAGCAGCGATCACCTTATTGAACACCTGCGGAATGTCGAGGGCATCAAACAATTAAAGATCATCCTGACGGAATTTGTTAATGAGCCATGAAAACGAATTGGTTTTATATCCTGATAGCGGTTCTTCTCACAGCCATGTTGTTTATTAACAACAGGTTTTTCAAGGGATCGAAATACACTTCCGTCGGCATTACGCATTCGCGTGAATACAAGATCAATGCAGAAAAGCCGGCCACGGTCGATAAGATCAATGTTGTCTCCGGCCAGCAGGTTAAAACGGGGGATCTTCTCGTAGCCTTGACGAGCAGCGAGTTGGAAATGCAGATGGCCAAGCTGGAAAACGTTATCGAGGCAATGAAGTCTGAACGAGTTGAAAAAGCCAAAGTTGCAGATTCCAGGATCGCGTTTGTTCGCGCAGAGCAGGGGGTTGTCATCGAAAAGCTTAACAGCGACATCTTGCAGTCAGAAAGCGAATTGCGCCTCAACCAGAATTTAATACGACAATTCGCTGCGACTGCTGACACGGCCGTCAACGAACACCCGGTCGGCGTCAAGCTGAGGGCGTTGAAACAACAGCGGGCCCGCCAACAGGAAGCCATCGACATAAAAGTGAAAGATATTCTACAAGAGAAAGAAACCGAGCAACGATTGTTAGCCGACAAGATCGGGCTGCTCGAAAGAGAAATGCAGCTTCTTATTTCTGAGAAAAGAACATTGAGCAAGTATGCGTCGGCCGACGGGGTGGTCGAAAACATTTATGTGAGAAAGGGTGAACAGGTGGACGCCTTCACCTCGTTGCTCTCCATCCATCCGCTGCATCCCACAACCGTCGTTGGCTACCTGGTCGGCAAAAAGGAACAGCCACAAGTTGGATCGGAAGTCGTCGTGCAATCGTTTGAAAATAAAGATATCGTTTCTAACGGTAAGGTTATTGGTTATGGAGCGGTCGTGGCACTGCCTGAGATCCTGCAGAAATCGACCGCAGTAAAAGCATTCGGCCGTGAGGTCTTCATCGAAATTATGCCTCAAAACAGGTTTGCCGCCGGAGAAAAAGTTCTCATCAGATGACGCTCAGGATATTGATTTTTTGTTGTGGCGTTTCCGTACGGCTTTGTGCCCAGGTAAGCATTCCCGACTTTCTTCGATCGGCCGAGCGCGACCCGCAGGTTATGACTTACCGCGAACAGTCGCAGTTTCTTGGTACCAAACCCTACCAGCTGTCGCCATTGCAACGGTTGGAATTCCGGACCCAGAACCGTGAACTCATCGGCTATCAGCAGGAGTTCGGCCTCCGTCTCAGCCCGGCCAATCCCTGGGAAGTAAAGCACAACAAAAAGTACTTCCAGTCCTATCAATCGGTCGTCGACCTTCAGGGAGAGCTTGCCCTGCGCGACGCCCTGGTGGACCGGTACCACGCTGTTATTTACGCATCGTATTACGCGGAAGTCGCCGGCCTCGCGCGCCAAAGACGGAAGCTGGTCGCCGGCCAGCTCGCCATCCTTCAACAGCAGAGTGGAAGCAATTTTTTTGACGCCGACGACTTTGTCGATTTGCAAATTGACCTCATGGACCGGACAGTCGAACAGGAGGAAGCGGCGCTGGCCGTGCTCGAACAGCAGCATCAGATCGAAAAACTTTACCAGAAACCGACCGATACTTTGAATTGGACGTGGGGCAATCTGACCGATATACGGCGGCTAAGAACCGTGGTGGATAGTCTTTCGTCTGTTTCGGTTGCTTCCGTAATCCGGGCTTACCAGAAGCAGCGCCTCGAACTTGCATCTAACGAATACATAGTGGAGAAGGCAAATATTAATGCAGGCTTTTTACAGACGGAATACGACAACCGGCGGCAGGAGCAGGGACGAACGCCGTTTAATATCTCACTGGGCATCACCATTCCCATTGTCAATCCCAACAAGGGGGATATGACCAAAAGCCATCTTGACGTGATCGAAGCGCGGCATGAACTCGACGAATCGGACCGTGAAGAAGATTTGCGAATTACCGCCACCATACAGAGGGCTGGCCGTTTGTTTGACCATTATCTGGTGGTGGAAGCGAAACTGGCCGAATATGAAAACAGCACGCTTGCCGGTACACTTCGCGCCATGGAAGGAGGCGACCCACGCATCGTCCTCAAGTTTGATGAGAATCTTGTGAAGTTGAAGTTGCTTCTCGCAAAGATGAGACGCGATGCAACCCTCGCATATATCGACCATCTTGCAGCACGCGATTTATTGCAGCGGCGCCCGCTGATCAATTTCATTTCACCGTCGTTGGATGTGCTCGAGTAATCAGGCGCTGAGCCCCAGTTCCGGATTGGTTGTCCCGTCCCGGTGAATATGCTTGGTAATGAGACCGAGCAGATTGGTGAAATTGAAAGGCTTTTCAAGCGAGTCGTCGGCCTGATAGCTGCTGGCAACTGCGTCCAGCCCGGGAAAAGCCGAAATGATGATCACTGGAATGTCTTTCGTCAAGTTATTCAACTTGAGGAGCCGGCACAATTCCAGTCCGTTGATGCCGGGCAGATTGACGTCGAGCAGGAACAGGTCCGCCCCCAAGGTCTCTCTGGTCAGGAGCGTGTCGCCGTCCGGAACCACCTCAACCTCAAAACCGGCTTTGGACAATGTATCCTTAAGCAGGTATTGAATGTCTTCGTCGTCCTCCACTACTACTATCCTTTCCCTCATGACAACAAGAGTTTGGGACACTCACGATAAAATTATGCCAAACATACTATTCTGCGCGTCCGGAGACCCACGGGCCGATGGATCCGCTATCTGCGCGGTGGATGTTTTTTGCCGGAAGGTATGTGTCCAACGGCTGGTCTAGATCATGGCGGCCGGACGCGCAAAAGCCGATTCCTTCCTATCTTTAACCGTGCGCAAGATCATTCACATCGACATGGATGCCTTTTACGCATCCATCGAACAGCGCGACAATCCCATGCTGAAAGGCAAACCCGTAATCGTGGGAGGGTTACCGCAAGGCCGTGGCGGTGTGGTCGCCACCGCGAGCTACGAGGCGCGCAGGTTTGGCGTGCGTTCAGCCATGCCGTCGAAAAAGGCAATTCAGCTCTGCCCGCATGCGATCTTTATCCGGCCGCGTTTTGAAATTTATCAAGAGGTATCGGCGCAGATTCGGGCGATCTTCGCGCGGTATACTGATCTGATCGAGCCCCTGTCTCTCGACGAAGCATTTCTGGATGTGAGCGATGACAAAGCCGGGATCGGCTCGGCGATCGAGATCGCTGAGCGCATCCGCAAAGAGATCCGCGAAGAGTTGCACCTCACTGCTTCGGCGGGCATCTCGGTCAACAAGTTTGTTGCCAAAATCGCATCGGACCTCAAGAAACCGGATGGGCAGACGTTCATCGGGCCTTCCCGAATCGAACGGTTTATGGAAGGGCTTCCGATCGAAAAATTCCACGGAGTTGGAAAAGTAACAGCGGAAAAAATGCGAAGCCTCGGCCTGTTCACGGGAGCTGACGTCAAGAAGCTGAGTGAAGCGGAACTGGTCAATCACTTTGGAAAGTCAGGAAAATTTTTCTATCAGATTGTCCGGGGAATAGATGATCGGGACGTAGAGCCGAACCGGGAAACAAAATCGATCGGGGCAGAAGACACGTTTCCAAAAGACCTTATGTCCCTGGAGGAGATGGTTCCAGAACTCGAAAAACTTGCGATGGTCGTTCACGAGCGGTTGAAGAAATACGATTTGAAGGGGAAAACCGTCACACTCAAGATCAAGTTTCACAATTTCAAACTGGTCACGCGAAGTCTTTCGATCGAGCCACAATTTGATGACTATCAGACAATCTCTGCGGCGGCTACAGGATTGCTTGAAAAGACGTTCACAACCGATATGCGCATACGCTTGCTTGGAATATCCGTTTCTAATTTTCAGGAAACAGCCGGCAAAACCGGCCCTTTCAATGGCCAACTTAATTTATTTTGAAAAATATCAGAGAGTGCTCATATCGATGACAAACCTGTAATGGACGTCGCCCTTCAATATTCGCTCGTAGGCGTCGTTCACGTATGAAATCGGGATAACTTCCACATCGGAGACTATGTTATAGGAAGAACAATAATCCAGCATCTCCTGTGTTTCCGCAATTCCGCCGATCATGGAGCCGGCGATGCTCCTTCGCTCGCTGATGAGGCTGAAGGGCCGAATCTCCGACGGAGTCGGCGGCGCGCCTACGCAGATCAGCACGCCATTGGTGTTGAGCATCCGGAGGAACAGATTGTAATCATGAGGCGCTGATACGGTGTCAATGATAAAATCAAAGTATCCCCTTAACGTTTTTGTGTTCTCCTTTTTTGTTGTGAGGTAAAATTTGTGTGCACCCAGTTTTTTAGCGTCCGCTTCTTTCGAGGGAGATGTGCTGAGCATCGTCACTTCAGCCCCGAACGCAGACGCAAACTTTACCGCCATGTGACCAAGTCCCCCCAATCCAAGCACTCCGACGCGGTGGCCTTTTCCCACCTTCCAGTGTCTTAATGGTGAATAGGTGGTAATGCCCGCGCACAACAAGGGAGCAACGCCTTCAACCGGCAGGTTGTCCGCGACCCGCAGCACAAAATCTTCATGGACGACAATCTGATTCGAGTATCCTCCGTAGGTGGGGGTCTTTCCGTCCCGTTCCAGACTGTTATAGGTGCCGACGGCACTTCTGCAATATTGCTCCAGACCTTGTTTGCAGTTCTCACACGTCCGGCAGGAGTCCACCAGACATCCAACAGCGACAAGGTCACCCTTCTTGAATTTCTTCACCTCGGACCCCACCTGTTTCACGCGGCCAACGATCTCGTGGCCTGGTACCATTGGGTAAATCGATCCACTCCACTCATTGCGGGCCTGATGAATATCGGAATGACATACCCCACAATACATGATTTCGAAATGAACATCCCGCGGCCCCGTCGCCCGACGCTGAAACGAAAAAGGCACCAGCGCCGATTTTTCATCGTGTACCGCGTATCCCTTAGCTGCTATCATACCGTAATTATATGTAGATTATAAACGAAATGCCACGTACGTCGCGCCGCGGGGGTCCGCCACAGCGGCCACATCGATGACTAAAAAAATATTTTCATTTTTAAGGTGATATTTCAATTCCGGATCGCACATAATACAAAGAAAACATTTTATGGAACGTCAGACCATGGTAAAAGCTCACGCACCGGCGCACGTTGATGATCATTCGGTCGAAGAACTTTATGAGCAGGCATTTCCGGCAGTAGCCAGGTTCGTCCGTAAGCGGGGCGGATCCTTCGATGAGGCGCGGGACATATTCCACGACGCACTCGTGATCTATTTTGAAAGAAATAACACGCCCGCCGATTCGGCGCCTGAAGCCTATGTTGTTGGCATCGCAAAACATCTTTGGTTTAGGAAATTCTCGCAGCGTGGCCGGGCCACGTCCATCGAGATGGAAAAAGATGTAGCCATCGATACGGCTCCATCAGTGAATACGGGTTATTTGTTCCAGGTCATTCGATTAACCGGCAGAAAGTGCCTGGAGTTGTTGCAAGCATTTTACTTTGGCGGGCGCCGGGCGGATAGCATTGCTCGATCGCTGGGATACAGCAACGCACATTCGGCCACTGTTCAGAAATACAAGTGCCTGGAAAAAATTCGCGATGCTGTCAAAACAAAATCCGTTTCCTATGATGACTTCCTGGAATGACCTCGTGCTCATCGAAAAATATTTGACGGAGCGTATGTCGCCGGCCGATCGCATGGCTTTCGAAACGAGGCTCGTTACCGATCCGGAGTTGCGTTTGAATGTCGATGCACAAGGTAAAGTTTATGAGCTTCTGCGCATATACAATCGTGAAAAAATGGGAAGGCGGTTGGACGCCATTCATGCGCGCATATTTTCTGACCCGGCCAAACGGATTTTTGCCGACAGCGTCCGCAGGATTTTCGAGTAGGTATCCATTAACCAGAAGACATGGTAACATCAAGCATTATCCCGATGGTGATCGAAAACAACGGTCGCGGGGAACGAGCGTACGACATCTATTCACTGCTTTTAAAGGAGCGGATTATTTTCCTGGGAACGGGCATTAACGACGCGGTCGCGAATCTGATCGTGGCCCAGCTTCTCTACCTGAATAGCCAGGATCAGAAACAGCAAATAAACCTGTACATCAACAGTCCCGGGGGTGTGGTCTACGCCGGTCTCGCTATCTATGATGCCATGCAGATGATCCAGGCTCCGGTATCGACGGTAGCCGTGGGAGTCTCCGCCAGCATGGGTACCGCGTTGCTAGCAGCTGGCGCCAGGGGGAAACGCTATGCCCTTCCCCATGCGACCATTCACATGCATCCGACCGGGGGTGGCGCCCAGGGATATACCGAGGACGTTCGAATCGCCACGCGTGAGCAGGAACGAATCCAGACCCAGCTGTTCCATCTACTGGGCAAACACACTGGCCACACCTGGCGTGAAATCGAAGAATATTTTCTGCGTGACAAATATCTGAGCGCCCCTGAGGCAAAGGCGTTCGGGCTCATCGACGAGGTTCTTGGCGACACAAGCGATGTGGTGCAGTTGCGTGACCCGGTTTTCGACGTGAACTTTTTCACGGCGGCATCCACGCACGGTCATGATGTGAAGTGACGTTCTGGAATAGGTGATACGATTCATTTTTTGTGCCGCCTCGCGTTTGAGTCAAAACGATTGTTTGGAAACTGATCTGGTTAAAATTAATAAAACTGAAACTGTTCTGTGTACGTATTTTAGGTGAAGTTTAACCTGAAAACGGACCTCACTTGAATTTAACGCGATTCAGCGACGCATCATTCGCAGCATTTTCCCTGGCGGTCATTATCACCGTACAGTGCCCCGAGCTAATCGCCGGCGACTCGCTCAAGGATTCGTCGCAGACTTCTGTTGCCCAGAAAAAATCGAACATGCGTTTGACCGCGCGTATTCATTCGGTGGGGCTTTTCGCTTTCGCCGGATTGATTGCCAATGAAAATCCGGCAATAGATCTGGCTTTCACCTATGAGCGAACGTATTGGAATGTGCTCGTTGTGAAAGCTGTCGATGTTTACGACATCCACTCGCCCTATGATTTCACGCTGGCGCTTGTCTACGCCAACTACAAACTCGGGCCGCGCGTAACGGTCACGCCATACGCGGGATTTGTGCTTGAGCAGACACATTCGGTTGCGGGAGAAGGGTCGGACGCCATGGCACTCATCGTCACATCGTACCGGCTTGCAAAACATTTTTCACTCGAGCATACCGGGCGATTTTCAAATCTTGTGATGGACCGTGAGTCTTTCGACTGGCTCAACCGCGTCCGCGCCA
>DASPNN010000689.1:0-4247 GCA_035626495.1 Chryseosolibacter sp. | reverse complement strand
TTCAACAAGTTGTTGAATTTGACATCGGCGTCCCGAATGTTGAATTTTTCATCAGTGAGAAGCACCTGATCATTGGTCGTATATCCGGTAGATATCTGCGAAACCGCAAGGTAGTTTTGCGGCATGTCCATCGTAAACATGTACGCTGCAAAAGCGGCTATAAGAGGCACCGCAATAAGTATCCACGCTTTACGCCAAAGAACCTTGGCCAGTAGTAACAGATCCATTTTTCTGAGTTTTTTTCGAATCCCGACTAATCAATTTTACGAGTATTTCTGTATCACAAGGATTGTCAGTTCTTCTTCACACGATCACCCTCACAAACCTCAAAGCAGGTGTATTAAAATTACGCGCCAAGCTAAAAATGTTTATTTTGGTTTCCCCACACCACGTTTCATTGGGCGGGCAAAGAGCCTGGGAACTGCCCGAACGGTTTGATTATAAAAAACCAGTGCCAGCAGCGCTTCGAAAATGAAATCGTTTGCTGATCCTCCTTCCGGTCGTTTAGGAATAAAAATTTACACAACTATCCAATGTCATGACAGCCCGTTGATCCTGTCTGATTCTTCGATCAAAGGGAATAAACTAAACACAAAGCATCGGTGAAAATCCTTGGCATCTCAGCATTTTATCACGACTCCGCGGCCGCTATCATAGAAGATGGAGAAATTGTTGCGGCCGCTCAGGAGGAACGATTCACAAGAAAAAAACACGACCCGTCCTTCCCCGCAAACGCTGTCAAGTTTTGCCTCAATTACGGCGGAGCCCGGATTGACCAGCTCGATGCGATTGCTTTCTATGATAAGCCCCTTTTGAAGTTTGAACGATTGCTCGAAACCTATTACGCGTTTGCGCCCAGGGGGGTATCGTCATTCGTTACCGCGATGCCTGTATGGTTGAAGGAAAAAATGTTCCTCAAGCGGCTGTTGTACGAGGAATTGGAGAAAATAGAAAAATTCGATCGTAAGAAAATCAAATTCCTCTTTCCGGAACACCACCTTTCACACGCCGCCAGCGCCTATTATCCTTCGCCATTTGATGAAGCGGCCATACTGACAATCGATGGTGTCGGCGAATGGGCTACAGCCTCGATCTGTCATGGGAAGGGTAAAGACATTGAGATATTGAAGGAAATGAAGTTTCCTCATTCGCTTGGCCTCTTGTATTCCGCATTCACCTACTTCCTGGGCTTTAAGGTTAACTCGGGAGAATACAAGCTGATGGGACTCGCCCCCTACGGCATTCCAGGAAGTGAGGAAGTCAGGAAATTCGTCGACATCATAAAGAAGGAGCTTATCGATATTAAAGAGGACGGGTCTGTGTGGCTGAATCAGGAGTATTTCAACTACGCCACCGGTTTGAGGATGGTCGATGAGGAGCGATGGGAGAAGTTGTTCGGCATCAAGGCCCGTAAGCCCGAGACGGAACTTCTGCCGTCGCACTGTAACCTCGGACTTGCAATTCAGGAAGTGACGGAAGAAGCCGTAATCAAGATGGGCAGGGAAGCGAAACGGCTTACCGGTTCCGAAAACTTGTGTATGGCCGGTGGCGTTGCGTTGAATTGCGTCGCAAATGGCAAACTTTACAATACCCGGACATTTAAAGATGTTTTTATCCAGCCAGCGGCGGGTGATGCGGGAGGAGCGGTTGGCTGCGCGCTGGCCGCCTACCACATTTATTTTGAACAGGAGCGCCGTGCGCCAAAAGTGCTCGATGGAATGAAGGGTTCCTACCTCGGCCCGGAATACACTGACCTCGATATCAAGCTGACCGCAAAACGGTACAACGCCAAATACCAGTACTTTCCGGAGTACCACGAATTGTGCAAGCAGGTCGCTCAATTGCTGGCCGACGGAAAAGTGGTCGGATGGATGCAAGGCAGGATGGAATTCGGTCCGCGCGCACTGGGTGGCCGCAGCATTCTCGGAGACCCACGAAATCCGGAAATGCAGAAAAAACTCAACGTGGCAATCAAATTCAGAGAGTCATTCCGCCCATTCGCGCCTTCGGTGCTTTCTGAAGAATGTCATGAATATTTCGAACAGTTGAACCCGTCTCCATACATGTTACTCGTGCAGCCGGTTGTGGAAAATCGTAGAAAATCTTTGCCAACCGACTACCACAATTTTCCCCTCAAGGAAAAGCTCTATTATCAAAGATCGGACATGCCGGCCATTACGCACATCGATTACTCCGCCAGAATCCAGACAGTTCACGAAGAAACCAATCCAAGGTATTACCAACTTATCAAGGAATTCAAAAAGCAAACAGGGTACGGAGTAGTTGTTAACACAAGCTTTAACGTCCGCGGAGAGCCGATCATTTGCACACCCGAAGACGCATACCGTTGCTTCATGCGAACAGAAATGGATTACCTGGTCGTCGGCAACTTCCTGTTCGCAAAATCCGATCAACCTTATTGGCATGAAAAAGATAACTGGAAACAGGAATTCACCTTAGACTGAAACGTGGGTTTGAATAAAATGTAAAGAACTATGGATTTCATAAAAGACCTTTACACATTTCTCATAACAAGGAAAAAATGGTGGCTCACCCCGATCATTCTGTTGTTGCTGTTCATCGGCATCCTGGTGGTCATCGGAGGTGGTTCTGCAGTTGCTCCGTTCATTTACACCTTGTTCTAATGCCTGAGTTGTGTACGCTTCTGACCGATACAAGACAATTCTTGTCATTGTAACAGGTTTACTCGCCTGCGCCGTCATCTTCAAGCTGCCAGTGCTGATACATGTCGCACTTGCAATGGGAGTCGTAGCGATCTTTATTGCCGCAGCAGCAAGGCTGATCGAATGGCTGTGGTTCAGAATGGCGATGGCTCTGGGCTGGGTCAACTCCAGAATCCTTTTGAGCATTGTGTTCTTCGGTTTTCTCCTACCCATGGCATGGTTTTCAAGATGGTTCAGAAAGGACTCACTAAATCTTAAAAGAAGCAATGCAGGTTCAATATTCGACACCAGGAACTACAAGTATAGAAAAGAAGACCTCGAAAATATCTGGTAAAACGGCCGTCGCATCAATCCTCCAGCTTCTTCGGATCAGACAATGGGTCAAAAACCTTTTCATCTTCATTCCTAGCTTTTTCGCCGGCAGTCTGTTTCACGTTTCGGAAATGATGTCCCTGCTGCTGGGTTTTCTCGCATTCAACCTCGTGGCTTCCGGCATTTACGTCCTGAACGATTTCCAGGACCGGAGCCTCGACCGGCTGCATCCCCAAAAGAAATTCCGCCCGATCGCGTGTGGAGAAGTGAGCGGCCTTACAGCGTGGATACTGATCGTTACCCTGACAACTTCCGGCCTGCTTCTTGCCGCTTCGTTAAACACAACGTTTTTTATACTGATCTCAGCCTACCTGGCAATCAATCTCGGTTATTGCTTCGGACTGAAAAATGTCCCCATCATCGACTTGTTCATCGTTGCATCCGGATTTCTTCTTCGTGTCTACAGCGGGGGTGTTATTGCCGGGCATGAGATCACGCATTGGTTGTCCCTGATGATCCTGCTCTTGTCGCTTTTCCTTGTCGTCGCCAAACGCCGCGATGACCTGCTGATCCAGTCCAAGACCGGAAAGATCGTTCGCAAATCATCGCAGTCCTACAACCTCGAGTTTATCAACTCCTGCCTGACGCTGGTATCTGCTGTGACGGTCGTCGCGTATATCATGTACACTGTATCACCGGAAGTAACTGGGAGATTCGACAGCGACTATCTTTTTATCACTACGATCTTTGTCATCGCCGGAGTGATGCGTTATCTGCAGATCACCTTTGTGGAAAAGAAAAGCGGTAACCCGACGACCATTTTGATCAAGGATAAATTCATCCTGGCCACAATCATTTGCTGGTTTGTGAGCTTTTATATCATCATCTACACGACCTGAAAATTTGATAACTTGCGGCCATGCAGACACGACCGGAAGCTGCGGCGAAATTACGACAGGCACCTGTCCGAAAACGACTCGTACTTTTCGATTTCGACGGGACCATCACAGCAAAGGATACTCTTGCACAGATCATGATTCATTACCGCGGCGCGTTTCGCTACAGGTACGGATTGGTTGTGCTCGCTCCGATTATGGCCCTCTACCTGTTGCGGTTGATTCCAAACTGGAAAGCCAAACAGTTTCTGCTGAGCTGGTTCTTCAAGGGGGAAGACGAACATACATTCAACAAACGCTGCCGGGAATTTGCCGAGACCGTACTGCCATCGCTGATCCGGCCCAAGGCCCTTGA
>DASPNN010000688.1:0-3006 GCA_035626495.1 Chryseosolibacter sp. | reverse complement strand
CGCTCGCATTGGATGTTTGAAAAATATTTTACGGCCACGTAAATTCACCCTGCACATGAAGACATGCGAGATCAAGAGAACCATGAGCGAGGACGTTGATTTCCGCGGCTTGGTCGGGTTGCTCGATGCCGAACTCTGGCAACGATATCCGCAGGAACAATCGCAGCACGACCCGTTCAATAAGATCGAGAACAATCACACAGTTCTGGTGGTGTACCGCGACGGAATGCCGGCCGGTTGCGGCTGCTTCAAAACGTTCGATACATCGACGGTCGAGATCAAGAGGATGTTTGTGCACCCTCGCCATCGTGGCCACGGTCTTGGTTTCACAATCATTGATAACCTGGAGCAGTGGGCGTGCGAACTCGGGTATTCGCGGGCGATATTGGAAACAGGACCGAACCAACCGGAAGCAATACGCCTCTATCAAAAATCAGGTTATTCCAGGATTTCCAATTACGGTCCTTACGTCGGAATGGAGCGAAGTATCTGCATGCAGAAACTTCTGTTTCCTTCAGGGCGATCCTAATCCTTCTCCAGGAAAGGGTACCTGTAGTCGACCGGAGGCACGAACGTTTCTTTTATTGTCCGTAAGGAAACCCAGCGCAGCAAATTCACCTTTGCGCCCGCTTTGTCATTGGTACCGGAACCCCTGGCTCCGCCAAAAGGCTGTTGGCCGACCACTGCACCCGTAGGCTTATCGTTAATATAAAAATTACCCGCCGCATTTTGGAGTCTCTTTGTTGCGAGCTCGACCGCATAACGATCCGAGGCGAATATCGACCCCGTGAGAGCATACGGTGATGTGCTGTCCACCAGGCGCAACGTCTCTTCAAAATTGTCACGTTTGTAAACATAAACGGTCAGTACCGGACCAAAGATCTCTTCGCACATCGTCAGCGACGACGGGTCTTTGGTAAGGATCACGGTAGGCTCAATAAAATACCCCTTCGATTTATCGTACTTGCCCCCGGCGATGATCTGGTTAACCGGATTCTGCCTGGCTTTGTCGATATACCCGGTGATGGAATTAAACGCGCGTTCATCAATGACGGCGTTGATGAAGTTTTCGAAATCTTCCGTCCCCCCCATCTTGAAAGTCTTCAGGTCGTCCTGCAGAAACTTGTTCACGTCATCCCACAGGTTGTCGGGAATATAACACCGCGACGCCGCCGAACACTTCTGACCCTGGTATTCGAAGGCACCGCGTGCGATGGCCGTCGCGACTTCCCGGGCGTCGGCGCTGTGGTGCACCATGATAAAATCTTTTCCACCGGTCTCGCCAACAATTCGCGGATATGACTTGTAAAGATGAATGTTCTGGCCGATCGTTTTCCACATGCTTTGAAATACGCCCGTGCTTCCCGTAAAGTGAAGACCGGCAAAATCCCTGTGATTAAAGATCACATCGCCGACGATCGGACCATCGGCATATACAAGGTTAATGACCCCCGGCGGCAAGCCCGCCTTCTTGAGAATTTCCATGATCAGGTTGGCAGCATAGATCTGCGAATTCGCGGGTTTCCAAACCACGGTATTGCCCATCATCGCCATGCTTGTTGGCAAATTCCCTGCAATCGCGGTAAAGTTGAAAGGTGTCAGCGCAAAGGTAAATCCCTCCAACGGCCTGTATTCAATGCGGTTCCAGACGCCCGGAGAAGATTCGGGCTGCTCGTGATAGATCTGAGACATGAAGTACACATTGAAGCGCAGAAAGTCGATCAGCTCGCAGGCGGCGTCGATTTCTGCCTGATATGCATTCTTGGATTGTCCCAACATTGTGGCGGCATTCATCTTGTAACGGTATGGACCGGCGATGAGCTCGGCAGCCTTCAAAAAAATACTGGCGCGGTGTTCCCAACTCAGGTCTGCCCATTGATCTTTGGCATTCAGAGCAGCCTGCACGGCTTGTTCCACATGGTGCTTGTCTCCTTCGTGGTAAAATCCGAGAATATGCTGATGATCGTGTGGCGGGGATAACTTTTTCTTTTTACCAGACCGGACTTCCTCTCCGCCGATGTGCATTGGAACGTCAAGTTGCGTCGTCCGGGCATCCGCGATAGCCTGTTTCAATAGCTTGCGCTCACGTGTTCCAGGGCCATAGGTCAAAACAGGCTCATTCTTGGGAAAAGGAACATTATAAAATCCTTTCGGCATACAGTGTTAGGTTAATGTTATTGTCAATGTGGGCTCAAAAGTAATGGAAATCACAAAATTTTCTTAAGCTCAGAAAGACATGTGATTTCATGCTTGACCGAAGCGGCGTGATTCAGGCGATCGGGGTTGAAGAAAATTGTGTCTATCGACGCGTTCATAGCTCCTCCCATGTCGGTGACCAGGTTGTCGCCAATCATCACCGCATCACAACACCTGACTTTATTGAGGTCGAGCGCAAACTGAAAGATTTTTTCTGAAGGCTTGCGGTGGCCGGCTTTTTGGGAGGTGATGATGTGGTTGAAAAAACGGTGCAGATTTCCCGCGGTAAGCTTCACGTTCTGGATTTCATCAAATCCATTGGTGACGACGGTGAGGCGGTAATCGTTCGCAAGATATTCCAGCACATCCTGCGCGTATGGAACCAGGTTGGCTTTTTTTGGACACTGGTCGAGGTAGTCGACCGTGAGCTTTTCACTGAGTTCCGGGCTGTAAGCCCCAAAATGGTCGAGCACCTGTTTGAATCGTTCCTGCCGGATGTAGTGCTGATCGACCTGGTTGGTGTCATACAGTTCCCAAAGGGCGAGATTCACTTTGCGAAACTGCGTGCAAAAGCTGTCCGCATCGGCGACACCCGCTGCCTGCAGGTTATATGAAACAAAGAGCTCGCGAAGAGTCTGGCGGGAGTTCTGTTCGTAATCCCACAATGTGTGGTCGAGATCAAAAAAGACGCATTTATACTTTTTTCCCATTCCAGTGCCGCTCCTCATAAGTTGAATTTTTTTGCCATGCCTCGATCTGCACCTTGTTAACCGCCAGTTCGCGGTTCGACTTCAAGGTCTGATATACCTG
>DASPNN010000687.1:0-13301 GCA_035626495.1 Chryseosolibacter sp. | reverse complement strand
TGGCAAGTGCCAAGCATCCCAATGGATTTCCCGGTTTTATCTTTGATTACCTGCCCTTTTCCTTTCAACACTTTTTCTTTGCCATCTTGCGCGTTGATCCGCATGATGTAGTCGGATGCTTCTCCTGTCCTGATTGCCTCTGCAATCTCTGCGATCCGCCGATTTCGATCTTCATCATGAATAAATGTAAGAAACCGCTGGAAGGTAATTTTCTCGGATTGAGGCTGTAGTCCGTAAATCCGGTACATTTCGTCTGACCATTCAATCGTGTCAAGCTCAACTGACCATTTCCAGCTTCCTGTGTTCGTGAGAGCCTGCGCCTGTTTGCTGAGTTCTTCATTTTCAGTCAGACGGTATATCAAGGCCGCTTTTTCCGTTACATCGCTGATTGTGCCCACCATTCTAACAGCCTTACCCTGGTCAAATATCACTTTGCCTTTGGAGTAAATGACCTTATTCTTGTTTCTCCGGCTGTAGCGATATTCGCATTCGTAGAAGCCGTCGTGAAAAGCCTTTTCTATCGCCGCCTG
The DNA here is from genome assembly GCA_035626495.1 of Chryseosolibacter sp. Lineage (GTDB taxonomy): Bacteria > Bacteroidota > Bacteroidia > Cytophagales > Cyclobacteriaceae > Chryseosolibacter. Next base: position 12,771 of record DASPNN010000687.1, on the reverse strand, counting down.
CACTTTGAGACGGTCTTCAGGATGGACGTCATTAAGAAAAGCCTCAAGGTTGGAGGTCTCTTCAAATTCAAAAATCTTGAAAACCTCCGGCGTGTATCGCGACTTTTTGTTTCCCGTCATGTCCCACTCGAAGCTTCCAATCTTGGCCAGCGATTGCGCTTCCAGTAATTCGGCTTCTCTTTTCCGCAAAAGGTTGGTTGATTCATTCAGCTTGTCCTGCTGAATTGTCAAATAGGTCTTGAAAGAAACGGACTCAAGGGTAAGGATGAACCGGTCAATCTCGTCAAGTATTTTGTAGACGTCGGTTGGATTTTCGGTGTACTCCTGGAGATATTCCCGCAAGGCCCGCTTCCTGGCGAAGTTGATCAATGAGATGTCCTCGACGATAACGTCGTCCTTCGATATGACCGGCAGTTGGTTCCTGAGCCAGTTATTTTTACTGTCCTCCACGTATCGGGCGATCGCCCCTGTTTTCAACGCGGTAAGAAGTTTTGTATTCCCGTCGGTGGACAAATTGAGGATCTCGCTTTCGCTCATGCCGTCAAAGAACTTCAACAACGGCACCTCCAGTTCGAGAGAGAATTTATAAAGCGTTTTTACAAAATCGGGCAACTTTTGGCTTAAGAGAAAATCTGCATAACCGGGAAGGAGTTCGAGGTGGATGTCGACAATATGTTCCTTTGTAGAGTTCATTATGCAAATTTCAACTGCCGGATCAGTACATAGTTTTCTCTATTTCTCTCATTTAAGCCGATGTTGTCCGACATCAATAGAATGTTCAATAATTCCTTCAGGTCTTCGAATGAATTGGGTTTACGGAAGAAGCGGCAAGCGCCCTGATTAAACGTTTCATGGATGTCGGTTGGATTCAACGATGTAGTGTAAATGACAACTGGAATTGTATTGAGCCTACCATCGGCCATTATTTCCGCGAGGCATTCCTTTCCATTTTTTCTCGGCATGTTAAGATCCAGAAAAATGACGTCCGGAAGCGAATGTGTCTTGCTCAAATGGTCCATGAGCTCCTCACCATCGCGTTTCGTTTCAACTTTTGCAGTGGGGCTTACAAAAGCGATGGCCTCGAAAAACAAATCCCTGTCGTCTGAGTCATCGTCAACGAGCATAATATTTTTAAAACGGTCGCGCAGCAATTCTGTCATGATTTTTTCGGTGTTGGAAACAATAAATAGAAACAGGAACCCACGCCTGGCCGGCTTTCCACTTCAATAATACCTTCGTGGTTTTCCATTGCCTTTCGCACTATGGCAAGGCCGATGCCCGTGCCTTCATATTCGCGTCTGTTGTGGAGCCTGTAAAATACCTGGAATATTTTTTCGGTATTTGAAACATCGAATCCAATTCCATTATCCCGGACCGATATGCAAAAATACTCAATTCCGTCCACCGTCCTTGACGGTTCCTGTCTGATCTGTATGAATGGACCATCATTGTCCTTCTGAAACTTTATCGCATTGGTAAGAAGATTCTGAAAGACTTGCGTGAGCTGTACCTTGTCTCCATTGATTTCCGGCAAGGTGTTAACTATGATCCGCGCCTTTCTTTCTTTGATCAGTGTCTCAAGGTCGTTTTTAACTTCCTGTATGATGGTGGACAGGGATACTTTCTGAAAATCCTTATCCTTTTTATTGATCTGAGAATACGTCAGCAGATTGTTGATCAACAACTGCATCCTGCTCGCGGTATTATTTACCTTTGTGAGGTAGGCTTTCACTTCAGAATTTAACTCGCTGCCAAAGCGGTCCTGGATCAGATCCACATAAGTTGAGATCTTTCTGAGCGGCTCATTGAGATCGTGGGAAGCAGCCTGGGTGAAATCTGAAAGTTTTTCATTGGAGTGTTTAAGTTCATTGATTGTGTTTTCCAGCTCGACGGCGGCCATCTTCATCGCTGTTATGTCATTGAATGAAATGACAAGCTGATTCTCGGTAACCTTGTTGACACAGTTTTCATACCAGCGGTTGACGCCATCTCCTTTGTAATTGAATTGTTGACGAACCTGAACTCCGTCGGCCAGTACTTTGCAATTCCTTTCGAAAACGCCGGAACTTTTTGAGTCTGGGAACGTTTTGGTGAACGACTTTCCGACCAGGTGTTCACGTTTTCTCGACGACATTTGGCAAAATACTTCATTGACATGGGCGATTGTGAAATCGATGATGTCCCCTTTCTGATCCCTCACGGCATCCAGCGTATAAACGCCATTTAGGGAGGAATTGAGCATGACCGACAGCAATTTAGCCTGTTCTTCTATTCTCGTTGACGCGGTTTTCGAGGAGTGGATGTTCAGATACGTAGCGACGATCGTATCGTCTTCTATTTTGTCAACTGTCAATAGAAACCACGCGCCAAAGACGTCAAGATAAATTTCGTTGTGATATTGTTGACCTGTTTCATTGACTGAGATCAGGATGTCGAGCAAACCGTTTGTGTTCGCCTGAGGATCGAGCCTGCAGTATGTTGTGCTTTGAATCTCTTCTTTTGAACGCTTCAGTTCATTGGCAATTTTGTCGTTGGCTAAAATGATATCGAAATCAGTTATCTTTTTGTCTGAACCTCTCACTGCGCGACAAAGCACGATGAAGGTTGGTGAATTATTGATGATCTTGCTCATCAGCAACGCTTGTGTTTCGCGTTCCTTTTCACCCTTCACTTCAGCGGTACGATCTCTTGTTATGCTCAGAATTCCGTGATTGACTTTGCTGCGTTGAACATTGAAATATCTATCAAGCCCCTGGCGGTGATATGTGAACTCAAATGGCTCACCGCTGTACCAGACTTTCATGCACTGTTCAAAAACCTGGTTAACGGAGACTATGTCGGCGGGGGAGGAGTTCAGCAACGTGCTGCCGATAATGTGTTGAGGATCTGTTCCGAGTATTTTGCACGCAGCAGCGTTGCAATACCTAACCTCGAAGTCGACCACAAGCGCGTCCTGGGAGTCACTGAAAATTGGGGTAAGCCAAACCACCTGGTCTGGTTGGTTGCCAAATAACTCTGCGATTAATTTTTCTTCACCGGAAATCTCTAGAAGCATAAACGTTGGTATCGTATTAATATACTCATGTTAGCAACGAATACCGAAAACTCTCTTGATTTTCTGAAATTTTAGAAAAAAGGTTAGTCTGTAAAATTTCGTGCCAGCCCTTTTATAACGATTTACGTGTAACTTTTAGCCTGATTTAATCCATCCTAATAGTGGGTTTACAAACGAAAGACGCAATACCTGAATTTTTATCCGGGGGAGGCGAAATGGCAGAAATGATAAGGGCCTTTGATTGGTCCAAGACGTCTTTAGGTCCTATTGCCAGGTGGCCGCGGAGTCTGCGAACCTGCGTGCAAATCATGCTCACTTCCCGGCAGCCTATATGGATCGGATGGGGTGAAGAATTGATCAAGCTTTATAATGATCCATATAAGGACATTGTCAAAGGCAAACATCCTTGGGCTTTGGGCAAGCCGGCTTCAATAGTTTGGAAAGACATCTGGAAAGATATAGAACCCATGCTTCAAAAAGTCATGAAGCAAAATGAGGGAACGTACGTTGAAGAGCAGCTTCTGATTATGGAACGGAATGGATACCCGGAGGAAACTTATTATACTTTTTCCTACACGCCGGTCGCAGGTGACTCCGGGGGGACAGCTGGGATGATTTGTTTTAACACGGATGATACCGATCGGATAATTAGTGAAAGGCAATTGAAAACGCTAACCGATCTCGGCAAGTCGCTCGGCGATTTGAAGACCGCCGATCAGGCGTTCTTAAAGGCAGTGGACACACTCAAGGGGAATAAAGAAGATTTTCCGTTTGCTGTAATATATACCCTGGATGAAGACATCGCATCGCTCGTTAAGTCAACTGAAGAGAATGCTTTCGAACATGCATTTTCGTCCGTAGACATTACATCGCCTGATGAGATTTCGCAATTGTTCCTTCAGTCGTCATCTTCCCGGAGACATCAGCTGTTGGATGACCTGGAGAAGAAAATCGGACCAATGCCAAAGGGCTCCTGGCCGGTTTCTCCAAAAAAGGCAATGATTTTGCCAATTGCTCAAGGTGGCGTCAAGGATCCGTATGGATTTTTAGTCATCGGCGCCAATCCATATCGCCTTCTTGACGAAAAATACCTGGACTTTTTCCATCTCGTTGCCGATCAGATTGCCACCAGCCTGGCCAACATTTATGCGATCGAGGAAGAACGGAAAAGACTCGAAGCGCTTGCTGAAATTGACAGGGCGAAGACAATGTTTTTTTCTAACATCTCACATGAATTTCGCACCCCGCTTACATTAATTCTCGGTTTACAGGAAGAGTTGCTGCAAAGGCCAGAGGAGGAGATCAGTTCCGAAAGTAAAAAAAAGCTCGAGACAACGCATCGGAATTCCTTAAGACTGCTGCGACTTGTGAACAATCTTCTTGATTTCAGCAGAATCGAAGCCGGCCGAGAAAAAGCCAAGTTCCAACAGTTAAATATCTCGAAGTTTACAAGGGAACTCGCTTCAAACTTTTCCTCATTGATCGAACACGCGGGTTTATCCTACCATATCGATATTGAAGATATCTCCCACCCCATATATGCGGATAGGATTATGTGGGAAAAAATAGTTCTGAACCTTTTATCAAATGCTTTTAAGTATACGCTTAAAGGATCAGTCACCATATCCCTCAGGAAATCCGGGCAATCCGTTGTGTTAAAGGTGCGTGACACTGGGGTTGGGATCCCGGCCGAAGAGCTGCCAAATATGTTCCAGCGATTTCATCGCGTTCAGAATATTTTTGGAAGAACGCATGAAGGAACCGGAATTGGGCTCTCATTGGTAAGTGAATTGGTCAAGCTGCATTCTGGCAATATTTCGGTGACCAGCCAGGTAGGCATTGGAAGCGAATTTGTTGTGACAATTCCAACTGGCAAAGATCATGTGGCAGCTGATCAACTTCTTCTAACAGGTACTTCCAATTCTCTAGCTGAAGCGTTTATTGACGAAGCATTTTCGCTGATTGACGAGCGGGCCCGTGTCAACGGCCAGAACCCAGGGATAAAGGCGAGGGTTCATGATAAGATTTTGATCGTTGATGATAATGGTGACATGCGTGATTATATCACCGATCTCCTGCAGCATCGATTTGTGGTAATCACCGCAAGAAATGGTGTCGAGGCGCTCGCCCGGATAAAAGATGAACAGCCGGATCTTGTTGTCAGTGATGTCATGATGCCCGAAATGGATGGGATACAGTTGATGAAGGCACTCAAGAGTGACCCCCGGACCCAGCGGTTGCCTGTGATCCTGCTTTCTGCGCGTGCAGGCGAAGAGGCTAAAATAGCTGGATATGAAATTGGCGCCGATGACTATCTTGTGAAACCTTTTTCGGCAAAGGAATTAATAGCAAGGGTCACTTCACAAATGAAGTTGACTCGAACGCGCGAGGAAGTGGAAAATAACCTGCGTAGTGTGATCTTGCAATCACCGGTTGCAACAACGCTGTTAAGAGGTCCGTCTTTCATTGTTGAAATTGTCAATGACATGGGTCTGGAAATCTGGGGCAGAACCGCAGAGCAGGTGATGAACAAACCAATTGCTGTGGCATTACCCGAAGTAGAAGAACAAGGCTTCGTCAAGTTGCTTGAGCAGGTGTACCAGACCGGTATTCCATTTCGCGGAAATGAAGTGCCAGTGGAATTGATACGCTTCGGAAAACCTCAAACAGTTTACCTGAATTTCATTTACAATCCATTAAGAAATGCCAATGGCATTACCATAGGGGTCATCGGAATTGGTGTCGAGGTTACTGAGCAGGTTTATGCCAGGAAAGCCGTAGAAGAAGCCAGGGCCTCGCTCAATAATGCTGTAGAACTTGGTGAGCTGGGTACCTGGGATATCGATCTCAAAAGCACGTACACGACATATTCCCCCCGTGTAGCGGAGTGGTGGGGACTTCCTGCTTATGGAGCAAAGCTTGACGATATTATTAATTGTATGCATCCCGACGACAGGCCTCGTGTCACTACGGCCGTAAAGTATGCGGTCGATGTTTCGGGTTCTTACGCGGCTGAGTACAGACTGATAAACGCCGTCACAAAACATCAGCGCTTTATTCAGGCCACCGGAAATGTTGCTTATGATCAAAACCGGGTGCCGATAAAATTGAGTGGTATTGTACGGGATGTAACCATGCAGAAAATGACACAGCAGGAACTGGAGCGGCAAGTACAGCTAAGGACAAAACAACTTGAGCAAGTCAACAACGAGCTGCAGCGCAGTAATAATGAGTTGATGCAGTTTGCGTACGTTGCCAGCCATGATCTCCAGGAGCCTTTGAGAAAGATCCAGACATTTTCGGACATGGCCCAGGCGAAGTTATCCGATGCGGATTACGTTAGATCATACCTGGAAAAAATCGACAGCTCCGCGTCGCGAATGTCTGCGCTGATCAGAGATGTGCTGACGTATTCGCAGGTTAGCCGGGAACCCAGCGCAACGGAATTTGTTGATTTAAACAGCACTTTGCAAAACGTAATAAGTGACTTTGAGCTTCTAATCGAGCAGAAAAAGGCTCAGATAAAATCGCATCAATTGCCTACGCTGCGAGGCAATAAGTTGCAGTTTCATCAACTGTTCAGTAACCTGATCGGAAATTCGCTTAAATTTTCCGAGGAAGCCCCCGTGATTGAAATATCATATAAGCGCGGCAAGGCTGCGGACGTTCAACATGCAAATTTCGATGCAACAAGGGAGTATCACATCTTTCATTTCACGGATAACGGCATCGGCTTTGACCAGGCCTTCGAGGAGCAGATATTTGGACTATTCAATCGGCTCCACAACCGGAAAGACTATAGCGGCACAGGCATCGGATTAGCGCTGTGTAAAAAGATTGTTGAGAATCACCAGGGCTTTATCAAGGCCACATCGACAAAGGGGCAGGGTGCAACGTTTTCAATTTATATTCCGGCATAAAGATATGGGTAAAACTGTGGTCCTTATTGATGATGATCAGGAAGATCTGGACATAATGAAACGGGCAATTGAGGCAGTTGATCCATCCCTTGCCTGCCTGAGTTTTGTTTATCCCGCCGAAGCTCTACGCCTTCTTCAGAGTAAAGAGCTGGTGGTCCAGCCGGACTTTGTTTTCATCGATATTAACATGCCGGTCATCACAGGTGACAAATGCCTTAAGGCTTTGCGAAAGGATAAAGACTTTGATGATATCATCATCACACTTTATTCCACGTCAATGCCGGAGACAGTTGCCGAGGCGCTAAAGGCCGCAGGCGCAAACTATGTGTTTGAAAAACCAGTCAGGTTAAGGGGCTACGTGGAAATACTCACGAACATAATGGCAGTTCAGAAAATTTGACTGCCGGGGTTATTCTGCCGTACGCGTACTGCATTTCAAATCAGCGCAACTTGTAAAGGGGAATTCTGATTTTTTGAAAGCGCTTTGGTGAAACCCGACCGCGAATGGCGCGATGTACAACACGGGTACCTATTCAGCTTCGGCGTTCATCATTAAGTTTCGATTTCATTGTTTTTTATCCAGAAACTTTTGCTTCGGAATGCCGGCAGCGGGGTCAAATACAATTCAACGATTCGCCGGCGTTACCCAATTGCTTCCTATTCCACAACCAAGGTGGCAATCGAGTGGGGCATGCTCTTCAATTCTGCCGCGGTACCTTCTATCCACAGCCTGTAATCGATCGGGTCATCCGAAAGGTTCATCACCACTACCGAGAGTTTTCCGTCAGTGGACGCGAACGCCGTAGTGAGGAGCTTGTCGCGGTTCGAGGAGCTGACAACGCGCGTCCAGCCCGGTTTAATAAACCGCGAGAAATGTCCAAGATAATAGTAGGCATTGGTAAAGATCAGTTTGCCGGTCCTGGTGTCGGCGTGAACCGGCGCAAAACAGAAATTTCCCACGTGGTTCGGACCGCCGGTTTCATCCAGCAGGATATTCCAGTCGGTCCACGCAACGGTGCCGCTATTGAAATCGTTGATCAGCGACCTGCCGTACCGTTCCCCCAATGACCAGTCATCCACCCTGTTCAAATCAAAACGCTCGACGCAGCCTTCGGTGAAGATCAGTTTTTTGTCAGGAAACGCTTCCTGTACGCGTTTGAGATTGTCGAATTGCATGGCACTTCCCGTCCAGGTCTCATACCAGTGAAAACCGATTCCCCATATGTACTTGGCGGCATCGGGATCATTGAATAGCGTGCTGGCGCGTTGATAAATCAGGTCACGGTTGTGGTCCCAGGCAATGAGCTTTTTATCCCCCATCCCGGCACCGTGTAGCGTGGGACCAAGATGATTCTTTACAAAATCACGCTCTTCCTCCGCGGTGTAAATGCACGACTCCCAACGCTGTTTCGCCATGGGTTCATTCTGAACTGTCAGACCCCAGACCGGAATTCCCCTGGTTTCATACGCCTGAATGAATTTGATGTAATAGTTCGCCCAGGATGCGTGGTAGCCTGGAAGCAATTTCCCACCCTGCAGCATGTTGTTGTTGTCCTTCATCCATGCCGGCGGACTCCACGGGCTGACATAGAGTGGCGAAGTGCCGCCTGCCTTGGCGATCGCCGCCTTGATAAACGGAATCCGGTATTTTTCGTCATGGGACACATCGAAGGTGGCGAGTTCGGCATCGTTTTCCTTGACGTAGGTATAGGTCCCGCTGCTGAAGTCGCAACTGTTGATGTGCGTGCGTGCTATCGAATAGCCGATGCCGCGGTCTTTGTCGAAATAGGCGGTCAGCAATTCATCCTGATTTTTCTTATCCAGCTTTGCGAATGTCTCAGCGGACGCGTCTGTCATGGCCGCCCCGATACCGAGAAATGTCTGGAACTTTCGCCGCGGGTCGACAAAGACACAAACCTCCGTCTCAAACGGTTGTCGGAAAGGTTCCAGGGTAGAGGTTGCAGTTTTCGTCAGGCGCAGGTCGGATTTTGCCGCGGTGGTATAAACGGTCACGGATCTTTTCAGCGGCGCCTGACCATATGTGGTCACGCACACAATGAACAGTACCGATGTAGCGAGGTGTTTCATAGTTCGGTCTTTGTTGGAAAACATGGGTTATGCGGCAGCAGGTTTGCCGGTACGGTTTGTTATAAACGCGAAAATTACTGCTGTCGAAGATAGACATCCAAATGGTCCGCCCCGCTGGCGTAGCGTTACAGTAGTGGTAGCGTGGTAGTGACGTACCGGACGGGGTAGGTTTTCGCCGTGAGGGTGTGATGGGTGTGACCCTTCTGTGCATTCTGTTTCGATGGAGTGTTGAGTCCTGCGACCTGGTCTTGTGTTAGTGGTGAAGTTTTCGGATGCTCCGAGGCCGCGCGGGCCTCGTATACACGTTTCGGCGCTACTTGTCCCGATATCCCGGGATGCCCCTGCCAGACCAAAGGTATGCTGAGGCGCTTCAACGTGCATGCTGCAAAAAAATGCAAGTAACGATTAAGGTCGGTTACTGGGAACGAGGTTGAGTGAACGGACCTCCTTACATGCGATTGATCATACAATACCCTGTTCTTGTCGTAGTGAGGAATTCTTCGGATGCGCTCCTAGGCCCCGTCTTCCCTATGCTTCGGACGGACCACCTATGTAAAGCTTCAGACGCGCGGTCCACGCACCCGCGTTTCGAAACTGCATACCCGCGCATGAGTTTAGCGGATTCTCTGTCAAGCCATGCCCGATCCGGTGTCATGCCCGTGATGTTCATGAAAAGTCAATGGAAGCGTGTGCTAGTGGTCCGCCCAGACGGGTTTTAGTAGAATAGACACCGTTTTCGGTAGATCTGGGATCCTCGGCCAAGCCCCGTTAAAATCGCTTCAAATCTTACGTCGACCCTTCGTCCGGGTGTTGTCTGGCCATTTTTTGACACGTGTCCAGGGGTTGTCCAGTCCGGATTTTGCGTGAATTCTCTGGGTTATGGGCATTTTCGTGAAGCACTCGTTTGCTGAAAGACCTTCTTTCTCGCTACTTACTTAAACCAAATTCAAACTATGAGAAGTATTACCAAGTTTTTCTGTATGGCGCTGCTCGTCATTCTTCAGCATCATGCCCAGGCGCAGAACTATCAGCTGGTGTGGTCTGATGAATTCAATTATTCAGGACTGCCCGATGCAGGCAAATGGACTTTCGAAGATTGGGCCCCCAGACACGTTAATAATGAATTACAGCGATATGTCCCGAATCGCCTGGAAAACTGCCGGGTTGAAAATGGCATGCTGGTCATTGAGGCCCGCAGGGACTGGTATAATGGCAGCGAGTATTCGTCTGCCCGCATACATTCAGCCAAAAAAGGTTCGTGGACCTATGGACGTATGGAAGCCCGCATGCGGCTCCCGGGTGGACTTGGCACGTGGCCGGCATTCTGGATGATGCCAGACGACTGGACCAAATACGGCATAAATCCTGAAACCAATTCCTACTGGCCCAATTGCGGTGAGATAGATATTATGGAATATGTCGGATACGATAAAGGAAAGGTTCACGGTTCCGTGCACAGTTCCAAATACTATTTCAAAAAGGGCAATCAAAGGACAGGTACCACCACCGTTGCCGATGCTGAAACTGCATTTCATGTTTATGCCATTGAATGGTCAGCCAGCAAAATTGATTTCTTTGTTGATAACACTAAATACTACACGGTGACCAACGATGGTACAGGCTGGGAATCTTATCCTTTTAATTATGATTTTCACCTCATCTTCAACCTGGCAGTTGGTGGAGATTGGGGAGGTGCGCAGGGCGTGGATCCGAACATCTGGCCGAGACGCCTTGAAGTTGACTACGTACGGGTCTACAAGCAGGCTGCGTGTCCCGTTACCACGACCCCGGCGACAATCCAGGCCGAGAGTTACTGCCTCATGAATGGTGTTCAGCTTGAGAACACAAGTGATGGAGGTGGCGGCCAGAACGTGGGCTGGATCGATACGAATGACTGGATGACCTATCGCGTCAACGTACCAACTGCGGGCAGCTACAAGATTCAGTACAGGGTGGCCAGCCAAAATGGTGGCGGGAGTATCCGCTTCGAAAGGGCAGGAGGGAGTCCTGTGTTTGGCACGATCTCCGTGCCTTCTACAGGTGGATGGCAGACCTGGACAACCATTTCCCATAACGTTGATCTCCCTGCCGGAGAACAGGAGGTGGCGATCGCCGCATCTGCCGGCGGATTTAACATCAACTGGTTTAATATCTCCGCTAATTCTGCCGTGCCGATTGGACAAACGGTCTGGCTCAGAGGCTCGAATAGTCAGTATGTGAGCAGTGAAAACGGAACACAAGCGATGCGATGCAACCGCCCTGCCGTTCAGGCCTGGGAACAATTCACTGTTGTCGATGCTGGCGGTGGCAAAATTGCACTGCGCAGCCAAAGCAAATATGTGTCTTCCGAGAACGGAGCGCAGGCGATCACCTGTAACAGAGCCTCCATCAGCGAATGGGAGAAATTCGACTGGGTGGCCAACAGCAATGGAACCATTTCCCTGCGAGGCAGCAACGGCAGATATATATCTTCAGAGAATGGAACACAAGCTATGACCTGCAACCGCGCCACAGCGGGTGGATGGGAGCAGTTTACCTGGGGAGGTGTTGCTGGGGCCCGCCTGGCTACCAGTGAAGTAAGTCTGGATGCTTCCGAAGGAGAAACCGAGGTGCTTGCCGTTTATCCAAATCCTTCTTCCGGTCGTGTTACGATCAAGGTGCCCAGACCTTCACAGGTAAAAATATTCGATGCTTCGGGGCGGACTTTTCATTCATCATACGTGGAAGAAAGCCTCACTGTTGAAAAGATGAATGCGGGTATCTACATGGTGCGCGTCCAAAATTCCCTGCAAACCAAAACCGAAAAACTTGTGATCAAGTAAGGATTTCAAACCGGAATGTTTGTAACGACACTAAAATAGGCCGCCTTCGCCGGGCGGCTATTTCTTCTTTGCAATCCTCCTCAGAAACATACATGCAGGCCCCGAACGGTCACATCTTGATTATCTTTATTAGATCTAAAAATGTGCGAGAACAAAACTGCATGTTTACACGATATTTTTCGATTATCCTGATGTTTTGCTGCGCTCACGCTGTGGGTCAGGTGAAAAGTATAGGCCTGCCGTATGTCAAGAACTTCACGAAAGATATGTACCGCCACCACCCGAGAAATCTTGCGATTGCCCGGGGGACAACGGGAATTATGTACTTCGGCAATGGCGATGGGCTTCTTGAGTTCGATGGAATTAACTGGAACATGCTCTCCATGCCCAATAAAAGCGCCGTTACTTCTCTGTGTGTGGATAAGGGTGATGGGAAACTTTATGTGGGCGCGCAGGGCGAATTCGGATACATTGAACCGGATTCGCTCGGCAACATAAGCTATGTTTCGTTGTCAAAAGGACTTCCCAAAGGGACTGCGGGCTTCGGCGATATTTGGAAGATACAAGCTTCGGATGGGACAGTCACGGCAATCGCCAGCAACATGATCATGACCCGCGATGTCAACGGTAAGTGGGCGATCGTCAAACCACTTGGCCACTTTTTTCCCGGGTTTGAAGTTCGCGACAGGATCTTTGTTTTTGATTCAGGACAAGGACTGCTCGAGCTCCGGGATAATCAGCTTTTCGCTCTGCGCGAATCGGATATTCTGCGCGGCAGGCACATCACCGTTATGGTTCCATACGGAGAGAGAAATATCGTGATCGGTTCGGAAGATGGAAGCCTGTTCATGTACGATGGAATTCAAGTATTACCCTGGAAGACAAA
>DASPNN010000686.1:0-2358 GCA_035626495.1 Chryseosolibacter sp. | reverse complement strand
CAGCTGACACCTGTTGATCCGGGCTGGTCCAGCTATTTCTCCTATTACAAAGAGCTTTCGAATACTCAGTTATTTTTTCTGAAGGTCGTCCCATATTTTAAGGCCACGCAAGCATACCTCAGGGAATTATCGCTGGAACAGAATCTCACGTACAAATTCACCCAAAACTGGTCAAATTACGGACAACTCTCGTATTGGCCGACAACTCTTTGGAGTGAAGCAGAAAGCGTTGATGTGTACCAGTTTTCGGTGTATACTTCCGGGCAATCCTATAACGTTTATTATCGCCAGGATGACGGAACCCTTCATGCAATCAAGGAAGTCGAAAGCAACACGTACATTTATTCAGGCGCGGACTTCGACAAATATGACGCGATCAAATTTGTGTACGAAGCAGAACTCGATGCCCATGTCTTTGTAGACGCCGACTCGGAAAGCCCCCGCTATGAAAGTGTCCCGGCTGTGCCCGCAGATACTTTTGTGGTGAGCAACTACAGTCACGATCCAGTGACTGGCATACTTACATTCGACTTTACAATCTCCGTCAGCGGTACGCTATCACATGGTAACCGTATAAACTCGTCCAAGCACGACGTCACGATTGAAGGCACGTTTAACTCCGGTGGCAAGCTTTATGAAAGCGTCGTCGGCCGAAAGCGGACTTAAAATTAATTGAGCGCTGAATGATAGAAAAAAGGAAGCCGCATCACAGTATTTGATGCGGCTTCTTTGTTTTCAGTAACGGAAAAGGTCTAGCAGTATTCGTCGAATACCTCCACCAGGTGTTGACCGATCATCATTGCGTTGCGGCCTTCGATGTGATGACGCTCCACGAAATGCACCAGTTCGCCATCCTTGAACAATGCAATCGAAGGAGAAGAGGGGGGGTAGGGCAAGGTGTATTCACGCGCCTTTGCCACCGCTTCCTTGTCGACGCCCGCAAAAACGGTCGCCAGGTTGTTCGGTCTTTTCGCGGAGTTTTGCAACGCCCATTTGATTCCCGGCCGCGCGGCCCCCGCCGCACACCCGCAAACCGAGTTGATGACAAGCAATGTTGTTCCTTTGTGCTCTTTCAGATGGTTGTCGACATCCTGCGGAGTCTTAAGTTCGGTAAAGCCGGCCGAGGTCAGATCTGTCCGCATCGGGGCTACAAGTTGTTCGGGATACATATTATTCAGGCAATTAATCTTTTTGTATATATATTATAAAAATCCAAGCTCAAGTTTTGCCGCTTCGCTCATCATTTCCTGCGAATATGGTGGATCGAACGTCAATTCTACCTTCACATCATTAACGCCTTCAATGGCTTTCAGCTTTTGTTCGACCTCACTTGGGATAACTTCTGCAGACGGACATGAGGGCGATGTAAGGGTCATTAAAACATAAATGTTGTTGACCGGATATACATTGATCTCGTATATAAGTCCCAGTTCGTAAATATCCACAGGGATCTCCGGGTCGTAAACGCTTTTCAGCGCCTGGACCACTTTATCGCGCATGTCGGAACCGGTTTGTGTCGAAACATTGCCCGGGTTTTCAGCTGTGTCGCTCATAGTACTCCCTGTTTCGTTTTGAAGGCCAGTGCGTATAATTTCATCTGCTTGATCATTGCGGCAAAGCCATTTGAGCGTTGCGTGCCGATGAATCGTTCCATCCCGATCCGTTTCATGAAATGAAGGTCGGAGGCGAGGATGGCCATCGGCGTCTGACCGTTGAAAATCCGGATCAGCAAGCTCACCAGCCCTTTCGTAATTGCCGTATTGCTGTCGGCAGTGAAATACACCCGGTCATTTTCCAATTGTGCTGTCAACCAGACTTTCGACTGGCACCCTTTGACGATGTTGTCTTCCGTCTTGTCCTGTTCGGGCATGGGCGGAAGTTTTTGCCCGAGTTCCATAACATAGAACACGGTCATTTCCATATCGCCCTCAAGCAATGAGAACTCGCTGATGATTTCTTCCTGGATCTGATCGATCGTCATTTTTTCACTTCATGAAATTGATAATGCGTTCAAGTCCTTCGACCAGCTGATCAATTTCCTTTTTAGTATTATAAACGGAAAACGAGGCCCTCACAGTTCCTTCAAGTCCGTAGCACTCCATAAGCGGCTGCGTACAGTGGTGACCCGTTCTCACGGCAATTCCTCTCGCGTCTAGCATCTGACCGATGTCAAAGTGATGGATCCCCTCGACGGTGAATGCCACCAGGGCCACTTTGTTGCGGGATGTCCCGATCAACCGGACCTTTTTCAGTGCGGCGATACGCTCGGTTGCATAAGTCAACAGGGCGTGCTCGTGAGCCGAAATGTTTTCACGTCCAAGTTCCAGTATAAAGTCCATCGCATGGCGGTATGCCACC
>DASPNN010000685.1:0-15376 GCA_035626495.1 Chryseosolibacter sp. | reverse complement strand
ATCCCGATATAGGGAACAATGTTCAGCAGCGCAGCCACCAATCCGAGAAAGATTGGGTATTTGATTCCCAGCAGCAGGAACCCGGTTGAGTTCAGCACAAAAACGATACAGAATTCAATGAGTAGCCCGGTGATGAACTGTTGCGACATCTGCTGCGATTGAGTAAGCACTTCCTGAACTTTGTCGCGGTTTCCGTCTTTGAACATCGCTATGAGAAACTTGCGAATCATGTCTTTGTGGTAAAGAATGAGGAAGGTGTAAATCGGAAGGAATACGATGTAAGAGATAACCCCGGTAATTGAGAGAAACGTCCGGTTCAGGACCGCCGGGGTGTTCATCTGGTCGGTCGTTTCTTCGATATATTCTGTCTGCGCCTTGACGCCGATGTTCAAATGGTCACGAACCCATTTCTGGGCTTCCCAAAGCAGACTTCGAAAACGTTTATCAAGTGTAGGGATATCGTCGAGAAAATTTCCGATTTGCGTTGAGAGAAAATAGACAATGAAACTGAGCAACAGCATCGCAATGCACAGGGTAATGGTTATCGAAAGAACTTTTCCGAGCCGGCGTTGCTGAAGGTACCTCACAACCGGAAGCAGCAGAGTGGAAAGAAGTATCGAAAAAAAGATCGGTACGAGAATGCCGCGGCCCAGGTGCAACACGGCTGCGAGAATTGCAATAGTAATGACCGTGATCCCAAACCGTAAGTAAAACGGTGACTCACCTGAGTGTGCTTTCATTAACAACAACAGATAAAAATATATGCCATCTTGGGTAAAATCATCCACACGAAAACGACCGAGGCCGGATACGGCCGATCCGCAAGAAACCGAAACTCCTTTGGTATAATCTTTAGATGTGATGTGGCAAAGGTTTGTGTATGGAAGCGCTGTTGTCAACCGAGGGGGTGGTTAGCTTACTCACCCTGACTTTTCTGGAAATCGTCCTGGGTATCGATAATATTGTCTTTATCTCCATCACCGCAGGAAGATTGCCGGCTGATCAGCAAAAGAAGGCGCGGTCAGTGGGAATACTGCTCGCACTGCTGGTAAGAGTCGGTTTGCTGCTCACCATCAGTTGGATCATTGGATTGAAGGATCCATTCATGTCGGTCGGAAAATTCGACCTCAGCTTCCGTGACCTCATACTCATTCTTGGAGGCCTTTTCCTGCTTTGGAAGAGCACATCTGAAATTCATGCGAAGCTCGAGGGTGAGGAGGAGTCGGCGTCGACCAAAAAGGTACTGACACTTCGTGCCGCGATCGTCCAGATCATTTTACTCGATATTGTCTTTTCATTTGACTCAATTTTGACAGCCGTCGGATTGGTGGACAGTATTCTGATCATGATCATTGCAATTGTTGTCGCGCTTGCTGTCATGCTGATCTTCGCTAACAAGATCGGTGATTTCATTCACCGGCACCCTGCGATGAAGCTTCTGGCGATTTCTTTCCTGATGATGATCGGCCTTGTGCTGGTGGTCGAAGGATTGCACGTCCATGTGCCGAAGGGATATATTTACTTCTCGATGGCATTCGCGCTCGGCGTGGAAGTTCTTAATATGAAAATCCGGAAGCGCGCCAAGCGTCCTGTCGAGCTGCGGGAAGAGGAACCGTTCCGGGGGGCGACGGCTGTGCGTCCCGAAGACCGTCACCCAGTTAAGAGAAAATCACATAAAAAATAAACGCGTATGAAAAATCCGTTTGTATTACTTTTCACGATCATGCTCCTGGTGCTCACCGGGTGCGAGGCGATCGGAGATATCTTCAGCGCTGGCTTTTATACAGGACTCGCGCTTGTCGTGGCCGTCGCGGTATTGATTGTATGGCTCGTTGGACGAAAACGTTGACGAAGCAGCCGTGGTCGCTGATGTGTAAAGGAGTACCCATACAATGTGTACTTCCGGCTGCGACATGAGTGAATGCTGACCGGCTGCCTACAAGATTTTGACTGTTAAAAAGTTGACTTACTGAATTTTATATTTTTTTTAACGCCGCGCAATGTCAATTGAAGCGGGCACGCATGCATTTTTTACAATGATCATTCTCAATCACGAGGGTGAATCTGTCGCATGCTTCAATTTGGTTATAGCACATTTGGTTTTCACATCGAAGCGCGTGTCAGAAATCAAGCACCTGGCATTAAGCATAACAAACACTCAAATCCTTTAATACTCAGACTATGGAAGCAGACACAATGACAATGAATCAGGAAGATGCAAAAAGCATGCTGCCACCTGCAACGGGTTCTACCAACATAAACGTTGGACCAGGGGAACGGATACTATCGACTTTCGTTGGCGCGGCCGCGACCGTCTATGGCTTGAGACACCTGGGTTCTTTGGGCGGGTTGGTGACGACGCTTGCCGGCAGTCTCCTTCTGTCACGCGGGGTAACAGGCTATTGCGCCATCAACAATGCATTCGGAAGGAATTCAAATACAGTGACAAGGAAGACTTCGGCCATGGAAATCAAAGGGACCTTCACCGTCAATAAGCCGCGGGCGGAAGTTTATGCCTTTTGGAGAAAGTTGGAAAACCTCCCGCTTTTCATGAAACACCTCGAAGACGTGAAGGAGGAAGACAGCGTGAATTCGACATGGAAAGCCCGGATACCGGGTGGCGTGGGCACGGTGACGTGGAAAGCTCTCATCACTGAAGATCGCCCGCAGGAGCTGCTCTCATGGGCGACTCAACCTGGGTCGACGATCGACAATGCGGGTGAAGTTACGTTTAAGGATGCGCCGGGCGACCGCGGCACGGAGATCTCGATTCATATGACGTATCGTCTTCCCGCAGGAGATGTTGGTACAATTGCCGGCAAACTGTTCAACCCGGTGGTGGAAAAAATGATGAAGGACGATCTACGCCGGTTCAAGAGCTTGCTGGAGACCGGTGAACTTCAAAACGCCCAGGGTGCCACAGTTTCATCCCGTGGCGGAAGCGGCCTTACCGAATCGGAAACCGAGTTTGCGGACACCGATGCCGAACTGGTGAAGCCGCGCAAAACGCGCTCAAGAAAGACTCCCGATCCAAGTTTTCAGAATACCTCAACACCCGACGCTGGTACCAAGGGAACGCTTGGCTCTGATTTCGATGAAGAGTCCTCGACGTCAAGCTCGGAACGGAACCAGTATATTTGATCAGATAGATAACATAAACAAAAATCCCCTGGCGATGCCGGGGGATTTTTTTTGCGCGGTCGAATTGAAACTTAAATCCGTGCCTGATAGGTGTATAGCTCGAAATACCTGCCTTTTTTATCAATGAGCTCGTCGTGTTTCCCTCGCTCGACGATCCGGCCTTGCTCGATGACCAGGATCTGGTCGGCCTGGCGGATTGTACTGAGCCGGTGCGCGATCACAAACGTGGTTCGCCCGCGCATCAAACTTCGCAAACTTTCCTGGATGTACGATTCGCTTTCTGTGTCCAAATTTGAGGTGGCCTCATCAAGAATCAGAATGCGTGGATCGGCGAGGATCGCGCGCGCGATCGCCACACGTTGCCGCTGACCACCGGACAACTTTACTCCACGTTCACCGATGACGGTGTTCAATCCTTCATCAAAACGGTTTGTGAATTCATCCACATGGGCCGCTTTAACGGCATTTAACAGTTGTTCCTCGCTCGCATCCGGCCGCGGGAACAGAATATTTTCCCGGATCGTACCTTCGAAAAGGAAATCGTCCTGCAGGACCACCCCGAGCTGACGCCGGTAACTTTCGAGCCTTACAGTAGAAAGGTCAACGCCATCGACCGTCACCGTACCCGACACCGGGGTAAGAAAGGTTGCTGCGAGGCCGGCAATGGTGGTCTTTCCGGACCCTGAGGTCCCCACCAGCGCCGTCACCGAACCCGCGGGAGCTGTGAATGTGATGTCGCTCAGCACAGACTTTCCTTCCTCATAAGCGAAGGAAACGTTGTTAAATTCGATATCGCCTTTGATGCTGCCGACCTGCACGTTGCGGCTCGTGCCATCGTCTTCCGGCTGCATGTTCATAATCTCCTGTGTGCGGTCCAGGCCAGCAAAAGCCTCGGTGAGCTGGCTTCCGATATTGCTCATTTGCACGATTGGCGCGACCATGAAGCCGAGGAAGAGTGTGAACGAAATCAATTCGCCAAGCGTCAGCGTTTTTTCCATGACCATCGAGCCGCCGAAGCCCAAAATGGCAACAGATGCAACACCGATCAAAAAAGCGCCTGAGCTCGTGACCAGACTCGTGGAGGTCAAACTTTTTTTAACGTTGAGGAAAAGCTTTTCGACGCCGGTTTCAAACACCCGGGCTTCCTGCCTTTCAGCATTGAAACCTTTGATAACACGAATGCCATTCAAGGTCTCCGTCAGGCGACCCGTAACCTCAGCGTTCAGCAGACCGCGCTCGCGAAACACGGGGCGAAGGACTGAAAAAGCTTTGAGCGAAATAAAACCGAAGATCAGCATCGGAATAAGAGCATACAAAGTCAACACGGGGCTGATGGTCAGAAGGAATACTACGCATATCACTGTCTGAAGAACCCCGCCGACAAGGTGTACCAGGCCTGTCCCGACAAGATTTCGGACACCTTCTACGTCGGTCATCACCCGGGAGACGAGCGCGCCCGATTTAGTATTGTCAAAAAACCGCACCGGCAACCTGAGTAATTGTTTCTGCACTTGGGCGCGCAGGACCGATATAAGATGCTGGGCTTCCACGCTCAACAGTTTGGTAAGCAGGAACGATGTGACGGCACTTATGGCGATGGAAAGGACCAGTATCGCTAAAAATAATTTCAACTTATCCACATCGCCTTTTTCAATGACATCGTCCAGCAGGTATTTGGTCAGCCACGGCAACACGAGCCCGGCTAACTTGCTGATCACGATGAGGATAAGGCCAACAAGCACGTGCTTGCGCCGGGGCCAGACAATGGTGCGGAACACTTGGCCAATGGTCACTTTCGGTTTTTTCTTGCTCATGCATCCGGGGTTAGTTCCTTCTAATGACGCGAGTTGCACAAAATTATTTTAACCTGAAATACTTGACATTGTCAAGTATTTCCACGTGTTTCGGCTATGCAAGACCGCGACATCGAGCGGATCCGGAAGTTTAATCGTTTTTACACAAATCTGATCGGAATCCTGGACCGCCATATTCTAGAAAGTCCGCTTTCGCTCTCCGAGGCGCGCGTGCTTTATGAGCTATGCAACGCCGACGATCCGACGGCCAGGCAGATCATGCTATCGCTCAACATTGACGAAGGGTACCTGAGCAGGATCATCAACCGGTTCATCCGGCAGGGTCTTGTCAAAAAAATCCGAAGTGAAAAGGACAGGCGCGTGTTCCTGCTTAGTGTGACGGCCCGGGGAAAAGCGCAGTTTCAAAAAATCAACCAGGCGTCGAGCGGAGCGGTGCAGACAATGTGTGCGGGGCTCGGCGAATGCGAAACTCAAGAGATGATCTCGATGATGGAAGGCATTGTCAAAATTCTCTCGAAAAAATATGAAAATGCTCAAGCTGACTGACATTCATATCCGTACGGAGTTACGCCCCGGCGACATTGGATACGTCGTCTTCCTGCACGGAGAGCTCTACAGCCGCGAATATGGTTACGGTGTCGAGTTCGAAACGTATGTGGCTGAAGGGCTGGTTGAGTTCTACCGCCAGTATGATCCGAAGTTAAGCCGGGTGTGGGTTTGTGAGCATGCCGGCCGCATGATCGGTTTTTTACTTGCACTCCACCGCGGGCAAGCGGCGCAGCTCCGGTATTTTTTAGTTTGTCCGGAATACCGCGGCATTGGACTGGGGAAAAGGCTCATGGATCTTTACATGGCGTTTGTGCAGGACAGTGGGTATAAAAGCTCCTACTTGTGGACGACTCATGAGTTGCCCACAGCCGCTGCGTTATACAGGCGTGCAGGTTTCAGACTCGTCGAGGAAAAAGATTCAAATGCTTTTGGGAAACCCCTCCGGGAGCAGAAGTACGAGGTCATGTTTTGAACCGGGTGTAGTTTCCTTTGCCGCTTCTAAAATATCGTACCGCGAGAAGGATTCGTTTTTTACGCACTACCTCTTTAATTCCCGTATGGGAACTCGGACATTTAAGCAGAAGGAAAAAAGGAGGTATTATGAGTATGTATGATAAGAGCTATGAAACAGACAATAGAACCGGTTCCAACCAAGAAGGTCCGGACGCCAACCGGCCGCTTCAACGGCTAACAGCAACTTCGATCATTGGGGATAAAGTGGAGAATGCCGAAGGGGAGGACCTGGGGCGGATCGACAACCTGATGATCAATGTTCATACCGGTAAGATCGAATATGTGGTGCTGGAGTACGGTTCGTTTCTCGGATTGGGCGGAAAATTATTTGCCATCCCGTACACTGAACTACGAATAGCGCCGGGGCGGCATGTATTTGTGCTCGAACGCGGCGAAGAATATCTGAAAAACTCTCCGGGCTTCGACAAAGATCACTGGCCGGATACCAATGACCACACTTATTATGGGGACGTTGATTCCTATTGGGGTTATTCAACCACGCCATAGATCCATAACGTTTGAGTTGTTAAGAAGGAGCCCTGCGTGCGCGCGGGGCTTTTTTATGATATAAGCCTCAACCGGTACGCATTCATGGCCGTGTCGCCCAGTTTTTCTGTAAGCCGGTGATTGACCATGGCCCCGACGGCGGCGCCTATTCCAGGAATAAGCTGAAGCAATTTGGCTACGTCGATATAATCGCGATATTCCTGCTGAAATTGTCTCCAGTCAAAAGCGTTAATGTCATCGGGAATAGTACTTTCGAATTCCCGCCAATTGGCAATGACCTTGAAAATTTTGTTGCGATTAACCTGGCTGGAGAATGTCAGCTCGAAGATATAAAGAATAAAGATGCGTTCCCGGAGCATCGAAACATCCCGTCCATACAATGCCGCGATTTCGCAGAGCATTTTCATCTTCAAACCAAGCCATATCGGAAAGTCGGCAAGGCCCAGCAATATGCCCCCTGCGCCTGTGATGGCACCTTCAGCTGTCGCGGCGTTCCGGTAGAACTTGATGCGTTCCTTCACCCTGATCTCGCGTTCTTCCAGGCTACCGGTGTTAACAGGCTGTGGTGTCGTCAGCTCCGCTCCAAACAGGAATCCCCGGGTCATTTGTTTGATCGTTCCGGTGATGGCATTGTGGACCTTTTCGGGAATTGCCCGGTTTATGCGGTTCTGCAGACCCTTTGATATTCGCCCCGCAAGGGAAGGGGATCGTTCCATACGATATTTCCATTGCTCGAGTTCAAGTTTTATCTGTTCACTATAGTTCATCGCATCTTGTTTAAGCGGGCGAATTTGAGCTGGTCAAGTTCGAGGCCGGTATTTTAAAGATAAATGAGGTAGCCGACGGAAACTTATCGCCGGTTTTCCCCCTACAGGATATAAACGGAATAGAATTTTACGTTGTTGGAAGAATCCTAAAAATCTATGCGCCGTTTGTCTCTGCGGATTTCCAAGTTCATCAAGCAATTGTTCCCTGAAAAAAGTATTCTGAAAATCGTGTTTCGCGCCTTGGCTTATTGCGTCTTGTTGGCGGGTGTGGCCGTGGGTGCGTTGGTGATATCGGTATGGGCGGGCATATTTGGAAAATTACCGGATGAGGCGGCTCTTAAGCGTATTGAAAATCCGCTTGCCAGCGAAGTTTACAGTGCCGACAGTGTCTTGCTTGGACGATATTTTGTCGAAGAGCGCTCGTTTCTGAAATCTGAAGAGATTCCGGCCTCCTTAAAGCATTCGTTGGTGGCAACGGAGGACGCGCGTTTTTACCGGCATTCAGGCATTGACTATAAGAGCCTGGGCAGGGTACTTGTAAAGTCACTGCTGCTTCAAAAGGAATCGGCTGGCGGCGGCAGTACCATTACGCAGCAATTGGCGAAGAACCTGTTCCCGCGCAGGCAGTATGGTAATTTGACAATGCCGGTGAACAAGATCCGCGAATTTATTGTGGCGACCAGGCTCGAGAAGATTTATGATAAGGACGAGATCCTCGTGCTTTATCTCAATACTGTTCCGTTTGCCGACAACACATACGGCGTGAAAACCGCGGCCGACAGATTTTTCTCATCGAAGGTAAAAGATTTGACCTGGGACCAGGCTGCCGTACTGGTCGGCATGTTGAAGGCGACCCATCTTTACAATCCGCGCCTTTATCCTGAACGCGCGCTTGAAAGAAGAAACGTTGTTTTGTCACAGGCGGAGAAATACGGGTATCTGTCCCAGGCCGAGGCTGCGCGACTTCAAGAGAAAGAGCTGGGCCTGCGATTCAATCACATCTCCGATCACGAAGGACTGGCTCCGTATTTCCGGGCCTCGATCAAGGATGAACTTGTCGAATGGTGCCAGGCCAACCGGAAACCCGACGGCACTCCTTATGACCTGTACCGTGATGGGTTGAAGATTTATACGTCGATCGACGCCAGAATGCAGAGGCACGCGGAAACTGCAATCAGGGCACAGATGAAAATATTGCAGGAAAGATTCAAGGGACAAACAAGTGTCAAAAAGCTGAACAAAATTGCGCTGGCCGAGCTAAAGCGGCTTCCCGCATATGCCACGTTAAGGCAGTCGGGTATGTCGGAAGCGGAGGTGCTCGCGCGTTTGAAGCAACCGCTTCGCACCCGGATCTTTACCTGGGAAGGCGAAAAGGAAGTAGAAATCAGCTTGTATGACTCCGTTAAACACCACAAGCAATTTTTACAGGCGGGTCTGTTGGCGGTCGATCCTCAAACTGGCGAAATCAAGGCTTACGTCGGTGGTATTGACCATCAATACTTTCAATACGATCATGTTAAGCTTACGACTAAGCGGCAAATCGGTTCTACATTCAAGCCGATTGTTTATGCGGCTGCGCTGGAACGCGGCGTGAGTCCCTGCGACTATATTTCGGCACGCAAGACCGTTTACACCAACATGGATGACTGGACCCCGGAGAATACCGACGAATCGACGTATGAAAAAAAATACTCGATGCAGGGAGGTTTAACCAGCTCGGTGAACACCGTTTCGGTGAAGCTCCTTGAGAAGGCAGGAATTAGCAAGACAATCGACATTGCAAAAAAGATGGGCATCAGCAGTGAACTCCCCCCCGTACCGTCGATTGCCCTTGGCACACCCTCCATCTCCGTGATGGAAATGGTTTCTGCTTACGGGGTCTTTGCCAGCGGTGGATTATATACGCCACCGTCGTACCTGACAGCGATCACCGACCGTGACGGGAAAATTCTTGCCCGTTTTGAGAAGCCGAAATCCGTCCGAGCAATTTCCAACGAGACCGCCCAGATGATGATTGCCATGATGAAAGGCGTGGTTGCTCAGGGAACCGGCTCGGCGATCCGCACACGCTATGGCATTTCCAACGATATTGCCGGCAAAACGGGCACGACGCAATCGAATGTCGACGGCTGGTTCCTTGCTGTTTCACCGCGTCTTGTGGTCGGCGTTTGGGTGGGAGCCGATGATCCGAGACTTCATTTCACAAGCCACACCCTTGGTCAAGGCGCTGCCACCGCGCTGCCGGTTGTCGCCAAGTTTTATCAAAATGCAAATGCAGACCCGCAGTTGCGTCGTGTGATGTTCTTACGTTTCCCAGCGCTGCCGGAGGATGTTGCCGCCCGGCTGGAATGCGCGCCATCGAAATCCAACCTTAACATTTTCGAAAAACTGTTCAAGAAGAAAAAGAAGAAGCCTAAGACAACGAAGTTTAGGAGCAGGCGGAAGAATGCCGAGCCCTGATCACATCCCTGCGGACTTGATCTCTTCCAGCAATGCAAGCTCTTCGGCGGTCAACGAGTTTGACGGATGCTTTTTGTTCTGTTCTTCGATAAACGCTTCGAATGTCGGATAAAAACGCAGGCGATATTTCCAGATCAGCTTGCTGCCGATGGCTTCTTTAAAGTCGCGAAGAGAGAGATTCTCGTCCACCCAATAGAGGTCATGAATGTGTTCTGCGGGTGACCATGCGCCGGTGTGGCCGGGCATAATGTCGAGCGGACTGCTCTCTATTTTTTCCCGAACATCTTCGCGAAAGTCACTTTTTCCTGTTATGTAAATTGTTGTCCAACCCATTTTTTGTCTTGCGGTCTCTTTTATGTCCGCGCGGTGCTCATTGGTTTATTTTCCCCCCGGTTCTGAAGGCCGAAGAAAATTTCTCTTTTTCAGCCAGCTTCGCATTCTTCTATGGTCCGCGATCTGCGGGTGCGGCGGAAGCACATCCATAGTACGTGATTCAGCGCACGAAGTTACAGCCACAGATTCAAATAATTTATATAGCCACTCCGTTGTAACCAGTTTTTTTAACGCAATCGATATCGGCTTTCGAGGGAATTTTAATATCTGTTGAAACCAATGAGACCTCGTCGTATCTTCCTTTCGTCAATCAATCAGACTATGAAAGAAGCAGACTTCCAGGTATTCGTCAGCGACTCGATCGGGAGTGTGACGGCCATTGCCACAGAAGCGGATTCAGCCAGAGGTGTTTTCGTGCTTGCGCATGGTGCCGGCGCGGGGATGCGACATCCGTTTCTTAACGATCTTGCGTTGCAACTCACTTCCCGCGACCTGAGCGTGATTCGTTATAATTTCGCTTATATGGAAAGAGGGAGCCGGCGGCCAGACCCTGGTCCTGTAGCGGAGCGTACTGTGCGGGCAGTGATCGATCACGTTTCGCGACTATTTCCCGGGCTGCCCGTGATTGCTTCAGGAAAGTCGTTCGGTGGACGAATGACATCTCAACTGTTATGCAAGCATACGATTGAATCGGTCAAGGCCCTTGTCTTTTATGGTTTTCCGCTTCATCCTCCGGGTTCTCCGGGCATTGAACGAGCACAACATCTGGCTGGGATAAAAGTTCCAATGTTGTTTTTGCAAGGGACGCGCGACGAGTTTGCGCGTCTGGATCTTATCGAGACAGTCTGCAAAGGACTTCCGCTGGCCCACCTTGAGGTATTCGAAAATGCTAACCATTCCTTTAAAGTCGGGAAAAAAGAACTCATCGTTGACTTGGCGAAAAAAACTAACGATTGGCTGACTTCACAACAGATCCTGTAAGCCTTAGCGTTTTATCCGTGGCCGCGCCCGACTTTAAAAAGTTGCGGTAAAAGTGGTGAATCCCGTCCTCACTTTGGTTAACTGATGTTCATCATTATCAACAGTTTATGCATTTAAGATTCATTACCGGTACGGCACCCGTTTTTTTATGTGACGGGTGACTTTATGATTAATTAAAGCACAACTGTTAAGAATTATGTTCAACAATAAATGAGGGAGTATGGAGTCTAAAGAAGGCAATACTAGCAGAACCGCGAATCGCGGATTCGCTTCAATGGACCCTGAACAGCAACGCGCAATTGCAAGGAAGGGTGGAGAAGCCGTAAGCCGTAATCGCGAGCATATGGCACAGATCGGACGGAAGGGTGGAGAAGCTAGCGGAGCCAATCGCAAAAACAAGGCAAACCGAACTAACGAAAACGCTTGATCTTGAGATTTGTAAGCATGATTATAGTAAGAGGTCGTATTTTTTGATACGACCTCTTATTTTTTTCTGCCCTGATCAAAAAGCGGGTTTTTGCTAAATGCGGTTGTAAATTCGCACGGAACGTCTCAATCGCTCTTCCAGTTTTTGGTTCATCTGCCCTTCACGCATTCGCCACATCCAGTTATTCCCGACGGAAGCCGGGGTATTCATCCGCGATTTTTCATCGAGACCAAGCACGTCCTGCATCGGAATCATGGCGATACGCGACACAGAGGAATAAGCTAGTCTCATCATCTCCAAATGCACACTTTGCTGTGTGACCGGCCTGCCGACGTATTCGGATAGCGATGATTTTTGTTTCTTATTTGCGTCTTTTCGGAACCATCCGCGTGTGGTGTTATTGTCATGTGTTCCGGTGTACACGACAAAATTTTCGGAATGATTGTGCGGGCTGTAGGCCGACTTCGCCGGATCGTCGAACGCAAACTGGAGTACTTTCATCCCAGGAAGCTTGTATTTCTCCCGCAAGCGATGGACGGGCTCGTCGATATCGCCAAGGTCTTCGGCAATGAACGGCAATGATGAAAAATGCCTGTGCACCGCATCGAAGAAATCTTCACCGGGCCCCTTCACCCATTTTCCCTTTCTGGCGGTTTTTTCTCTTGAACCCACCTGCCAAAATGCGGCGAAAGCGCGGAAGTGATCAAGCCTCACCAGGTCGAACATTTCAATATTTTTTTTGAGTCGATCGATCCACCATTGATAACCGGAGTTGCGCAGAGCCTGCCAGTTAAAAACGGGCATGCCCCACAACTGTCCATCAGCGTTAAAGTAATCGGGAGGAACGCCGGCGACAAATGTCATCTTACCAGTTCTGTCTAACGCGAACAGGTCCTGGTTTGCCCATACATCGCAGGAGTCATATCCGACATAGAAGGGAATATCGCCCACCAGAGAAATGTCTCGTTCGGCGCAGTACGATCGCAGGTTTTGCCATTGAGTGTGGAAAGCGTATTGCTGCCACCGGATTTCTTGCAGAAACGCGCTGTGCTGCCTTTCCAACTGCTGGAGAGCCTTCTTATCCCGGCGCTTGTATGGGTTTGCCCAATCGCCCCAGGCGCGGTCCTGGTGCAGGTGTTTTAACAACATGAAAAGCGCAAAATCTCTGAGCCAATACGACTCGGACTCGACAAATTTTTCGAACCGGCTGTCGTGAGAACGCGCGAAGACGGAGAACGCCTTTCGTAAAATATCGCTCTTTCTGCGCTCAACCGCTTTGAAGTTTACCCACGCGGTATCGGGTAGCCGAAGGGCCGAAAGCTCTTTCCGCGCCAGCCAGCCATTTTCGACAAGACCTTCTGCGCTGATGAGCAAAGGGTTTGAAGCCATGCTTGCTGTCGAGCTATAGGGGGAATAGCTTTGCGCCGCGCCCGCGGGGTTCAATGGAAGCATTTGCCAGTACTTTTGACCGCCAGCATGAAGAAAGCGGGCAAATTCCAAAGCCGGCGCGCCAATGTCCCCGATCCCCCGGGAAGACGGCAGGCTTGTAATGTGCATGAGAATGCCGGCGCCGCGCGGGTTACTGCCGCTTGCCGAAGCCAACATCGCTGCATTCGTCTTTTTGGCCATGTCAGGACAAGGGATGGTGTAAAAGAATCAATGATCTGCCTTCAACTTTCACAGTGGTTCCTGCTTTGTATACATGCGCATTGCCATTGATCTTGCTCTCATGAGTGTCAAGTATCTTGCTCCACTCGGGACAATATTTTTCGTCCGGCAACCTGTATTCGAGCGGGTCGTAATGTGCATTGAAGATAAGATAAAAATGGTCATCGGTAATGAGTTCTCCGGATGGACCGACTGCATGAAGACCCTTCCCATTCAGGAATACACCCAGAGACTTGGCAAAGCCATTTCTCCAATGTCCTTCCGACATCTCCGTCCCATCGGGCAGGAACCAAACGATGTCTTCGACTCCAAGGCCTTTGATTGGTTGTCCCTGGAACCAGCGCCGCCTGCAGAATACAGGATGGCGTTTCCGAAGCGACAGCAGCTGTTTGGTGAATGTGAACAGCTCGCCGTCAATCCGCGACCAGTTGACCCATGAGATTTCATTATCCTGACAATAGGCGTTGTTGTTGCCTTGTTGTGTACGTCCGAATTCATCTCCCGCCAATAGCATCGGAACACCTTGCGAAAGGAAGAGTGTTGTCAGGAAATTGCGCTTTTGCTTCTGCCTGAGAAAATTGATACAGGCGTCGTCGGTGGGTCCTTCAGCCCCACAATTCCACGACCGGTTGTGACTTTCACCATCCTGATTGTTCTCCGCGTTGGCTTCGTTATGTTTCTCGTTATAGGAGACCAGATCGTTAAGTGTAAAGCCGTCATGTGCGGTGATAAAGTTGATGCTGGCCGTAGGACGGCGGTAATCGCCCTGGTAGAGATCGGGGCTTCCTGTCAGCCGCAAGGCAAATTCGCCAAGCATACTTTCTGCGCCACGCCAGTAGTCGCGTACACAGTCCCGGTATTTACCGTTCCACTCTGACCAGCCGGGAGGGAAATTGCCGACCTGGTATCCGCCTTCACCAAGGTCCCAGGGCTCGGCGATCAGCTTCACCTGTGAGATGACTGGGTCCTGGTGGATGATATCAAAAAAAGAGCTCAACCGATCGACCTCGTGCAGTTCGCGTGCAAGGGTAGCGGCCAGGTCAAAACGGAAGCCGTCAACATGCATTTCCTCTATCCAGTAACGTAAGCTGTCCATCATTAACCTCAATACGTTAGGCAGGTTTGCGTTTAACGTGTTTCCCGTTCCCGTGTAATCAAAATAATAACGCTTATCATTCATCAACCGGTAGTAGGCTGCGTTGTCGATTCCTCTAAATGAGAGGGTTGGACCCATATGGTTGCCCTCGCCTGTGTGGTTGTAGACAACGTCCAGGATAACTTCGATACCGGCCTTGTGAAGCTCCTTGACCATGGTCTTAAATTCTGTAACCTGTTCTCCCTGACGGCCGGCGCTGGCATACCGGACGTCCGGGGCGAAATAGCCAATGCTGTTGTAGCCCCAATAATTAGTCAGCCCTTTTTCCTTCAGGTGCCTGTCGGAGACAAAATGATGAACGGGCATCAGTTCTACAGCCGTAATGCCAAGCTCTTTCAGATATTGAATGGTGACGGGGTGGCCCAGCGCGGCGTATGTTCCCCGGATTTCCTCCGGGATATCCGGGTGCAGTTTCGTAAAGCCTTTCACATGCAGCTCATAGATCACAGACTTATGATAAGGGATTTTTGGGGGCCTGACGCCTTCCCAATCGAACTCGGCGTTCACAACTACCGACTTCGGGATGAATGGCGCGCTGTCACGCCTGCTGAAAGTCAGGTCTTGCTTGGGATGCCCGACCTTGTAACCAAAAAGCGCGTCGTCCCATTCGATGGTGCCGGCGATGGCTTTCGCGTATGGATCTATGAGCAGCTTATTGGGGTTATACCTGTGGCCGGTGGCCGGCTCGTACGGTCCGTACACGCGGTATCCGTATAACTGGCCAGGCTTACACCCTGGGATGTAAATATGCCAGACATTGTGTGTCCGTTCGCGAATTCGTATCCGTTCTTTTTCTTTTTTACTGCTCACCGAGTGGAACAGGCAAAGATCAGCGCCTGTTGCATTGTCTGCGAAGAGTGCAAAATTAACTCCATTGCCATCCCAGGTGGCCCCCAACGGATAGGGAGATCCGGGATAATATGTGGTACTCAATCGTGAATGGTTTAACGGACCGTGTTTTAAAAATTCCATGCCCTTTAAAGTCAATAGCTGCAGTTTTTGGGCATAGGGTTTTTGATCGGACTATTGTATGCATATACCTTCCTCTACTTACCGGGTT
>DASPNN010000684.1:0-2980 GCA_035626495.1 Chryseosolibacter sp. | reverse complement strand
TGAGGGACAAGTAATTGATCAAAGACTGGTGAAGCGATAAACGTTCGTTACGATGTTGTAATATAAAAAGGGGCCGTCTTCAAAGATGGCCTCTTTTTATGATCGCAACTGAAGACCTGCAGCCTGAACGATACCTGTTTGTTGTTTGTTAGTCTGCGATGGCCTGGTAGATCAATGCTCTCAATTTCGCGTGGTCGTCAAGATTATTGGCTGGGATAAGCTGCTTAAAATACACGACGACCATGTCTTCCCTGGGATCTACCCAATAAGTCGACCCATATGCGCCTCCCCACCCGTACTCGCCAACGGACCCAGGCGTTCCTCTTTGACCGATATCCTCACAAACCGAAAAGCCCAGTCCAAATCCTTCGCCCGATCTGAAATTGATCTTTCCCATGTGGCTCACTGTCATAAGCTCCACAGTCTTTCTCGAAAGGATTCGCTTGCCATTGGCGGTCCCTCCATTGAGAAACATTTGAAGAAACTTCGCATAGTCGGCAGCGGTGGAAAGCAGACCGGCGCCTCCCGAAAAACTTTTACGAGGACCCTTCACGTAAGCACCCTGGCTGATCATGGTGCCTTCATCCGGCGCCCGTTCCAATGGCTTGTCCGCAGAAGCCGAATACACGGTAACAAGCCGGTCGGTTTTGCTATCCGGGAGATAGAAGTGTGTGTCCTTCATTCCAAGTGGCGTGAAAATTCTTGTGGCTAGGAATTCGTTTAACGGTTTGCCAGACACTTTTTCGATTACGACGCCAAGTATATCGGTAGCATACCCATAGACATATTTCTCTCCGGGATGAGCCTCCATGGGCAAAGCAGCCAGCCGGGATATCGTAGCCGCGATGGGCTCGTCCCGGTCGGCAAAATACCATCCTTGAATACCAGCTTCCTGCCATTTGTCCGCAGCGATCCCGTAGCCATAACCGATACCCGCAGTGTGGGTTAATAGGTCGCGTATGGTCATGGCACGTTTCGCCTTCACAATATTATATCCCCCGCCTTCTTTAGGTTCGGCAACGCTGGTCTCTTTAAACTCCGGCAAGTATTTGCCAACAGGATCTGTAATGAGCAGCTTCCCTTCTTCCTGAAGCATCATGATGCCCGTGCTTATTACCGCTTTCGATTGCGATGCGATCCGGAAGATGGCGTCGTTTCGCATGACTGAACCCGACTCAATATCCCTTTTCCCAAACGCGTTGAAATACGCGATCTTTCCATGACGCATTATGAGGATCACACTGCCGGCCATTTTTTTATCCGTCGCATACGCCTGAAAAACATCGGTCAGGCGCTGAAGTCTCTCCCCCGAAAAACCGGCAACCTCAGGTTTCACCACAGGAACGTCCTGGGCACGCAAGGTTGTGATCGATATAAAAAACAGGATGATTAAGAATTGTCGTTTGAAAAAAATAGCCATCATTGAAATTTAGTTTGTGCGACCCGAAAACTGTTCATTGCAATAAACTCAATGATACGAAATATGCCGAACCGAAAAAAATGTATAGCTGACACTTATGTGACTTCGGCGCACCCGATCGGAAGTTTCCGCGGACACTATGATTTCCAAATAGAAAAAACCTGAGTAACCGATACGCAGCTTTTAAAGATAAAATGCCAGCTGTGTTTTTTGAATCCGCCTACGGCTCGGCTGGATGCATCGAATAACACGTCGCAACCGACCCCTCAGATCGCCGCATTTGCCACCCATCAACACGCATCCGGCTCCCTAACTTTGCATCATCATCCAAACAAATAATAACGTTTAACAATAGCATCATGACAACAATAGCAGCAACTCTCGAATCAACAGTAATCGCTCCTGTATCCAAAGGAAAATTGTGGAAAGCCCGCATTATGGGCGGACTCGTTGTCGCCTTCATGCTCATGGACAGCATCTTCAAACTTATTCCGAACGACATGGTTACAGCAGGAACAGTGGAACTCGGTTATCAAGCTCACCACATCCCGGTTATGGGCGTGTTGGGATTCATCTCCATCCTTCTCTTCGCCATCCCTCGCACCCAAATACTGGGCGCAATTTTATTGACCGGCTATTTCGGCGGTGCGATTGCAACACATTTACGTCTTGACAATCCACTGTTTTCGCACATTTTGTTTCCGGTATACCTCGGCGTGTTAGCGTGGGGTTCGCTTTGGTTAAAAAATGAAACCCTTCGGTGACTGATCGCCGGAAAAAAATAGTTTCTTCGGTCACAGGTGTTTGTACTTAGAAAGTATACGGCGGCATGGATAGAACCTAGCGGGTGCTTTAAATAAAAAAGGGCTTCAATGAGAGAGCCCTTTTTATTTCGGAACTGGTCGCAAAATCATCCAATCACCAAGTCAACCTATCAACAAATGTTTTGTAGCCCCGGCAGGGCAAAGGAACTACCAGTTTAATTTTGTAACATGACGGAATTTCAATTTAAAGTCGATGTGGAAAACCCGGTTGGTATTCCCATTGATGCGCCGGTGTTTGTCGACACCGACGCAACGATTTCTCAGAAAGAAGAAATTCATTTCTATGCGCGGTATCCCCGTTTGGCAGAAACTCGCCACCGCTTG
Organism: Chryseosolibacter sp.; assembly: GCA_035626495.1. Lineage (GTDB taxonomy): Bacteria > Bacteroidota > Bacteroidia > Cytophagales > Cyclobacteriaceae > Chryseosolibacter. The sequence goes on along the minus strand of DASPNN010000684.1, from coordinate 412 downwards.
GAAAGACTAACAGAATCTTAGACAAAGATTTCAAAGCCCATTCTTTCGGAACTTCACGGGCGAATATTTTATTATGGTTGGGGAGATACGCTAAGCCTAATTCGCGCGAGAAACCCGGGTGCAAGGGAATCAAGAAAGCGGTATAACAGCCGCTTTTTCTTATTTTATCCATGCATCAATTTTCAATATCAACTTTTCTTCCAATTCTTCCGGAGTAATATAGATAATATGTTGAAGTGGCTTAATGTCAAAATGGGCCTTCGCAAACTCTGTCTTTGAACAAGTATATATTACCGGCTTACCTTGCCCTACAACGAACCCCGCTTCGAAATATACGCCATTCTTATGACCACAGAAGTCAGCAATACAAAATTTGCTCTGCTTGAGTCCAACTATTATTGCATCATTAATT
>DASPNN010000683.1:0-6375 GCA_035626495.1 Chryseosolibacter sp. | reverse complement strand
ATCATCTCCATAATGTCGATCTCGCCGCATTTCGGCCATCCAACGGTGCCGATATCAGTTCCAAGCATCCACAGCGCCGGCCAGATTCCCTGGCCTTTCGGCAGAACAGCGCGGATATCGACCCTGCCATATTTAAAAGCACGTTTGCCTTTCGTAATCAGACGTGAGGACGTGTATGCACTGTTTCCCTCCGGCTCTTTTTTGGCTGTGATCATCAGGTAGCCGTCTTGAACAGTCGTATTTTCCTGCTTGTAATATTGGAGTTCATTGTTGCCCCATCCGTTGATGCCAGTGCCGATTTCGTATGACCAGTTGGCCGTGTTGAGAGAGGTGCCTCCGAATTCATCGCTCCAGACCTTTGTCATCCCCGGATAAGACTGAGGAGTTGTGTACCCCTCAGAGGGAATCTGAAGGGGTACGACAACCTCAACGGTTTGGTGAGTACTGATGAACTTGTTCTCATCATTGTAGGCCATGACTACAATCATGTACGAACCTGTTGCGCTATACGCGTGGTAGGCGTTCCCATCCGTGCTTTCAACAGGCTCATTTGGTTCCTCGCCAAAGTAAATCTTGAAAAAACTTGTGTTTTTTGCCGTCGCATGGACGGCCACCTCACCGGTTGTTGAATTATTCTCGATCTGAACCGACAGGCCGGACGGCAGCTGAACCTCGTCGCTGCAGCTCATCGGCAGCAACAGGCCAAATAGAATGAAACCAGTCAGTAAGTACTTGATCATATACGTTCCGCAACGAAGTACAAAACTTGCGAAACAAGTTGCGATTTTCAATTATACCACCCCATCAATACTACTTCAGGCCCATTTAAGTACTACATCAAATATACATCACCCCAAACGTAAAGTCCTGAATTTCATCAGAAAAGCGATTCTGGAGCAAATTCATACGTTGCATTTAATACATCATTTTAAGTTATTAGATTCAACAGTTATAAAACCTAAACGATGGCATCCAAAGCGCACCCCCGCTGGTTCCTATTTTCCCTGTTGCTTCTTTGCGGTTTTCACACATCGGCTCAATCACCCCTGGCTGGGCTGCCATTTGTGCGCAATTTTCACACGGTTGAGTACAAAGCGGGAATTCAAAACTGGGACATCGCCCAGGATAAGCGTGGGATCCTTTACATCGCGAATAACTTCGGGCTGTTGGAATACGATGGCGACCGCTGGGAACTTTATCGGGTGCTAAATGGCACGAAGGTCAGGAGTGTTGCGATCGACGCGCGCGGCCGCATTTATGTGGGCTGCCAGCGCGACTTTGGATACTTTTTCCCAGATGCGCGCGGCCGGCTGATGTATACCTCGCTTGCGGACAGCTTGCCTGCCGAACACCGCGACTTTGACGAAACCTGGAGCGTGTACATCGACAATGACAAGGTGTATTTTTGCACCTTCCAGAAAATCTTCTCCTACGATGGTTTACAATTTACAATAGCCGAGGCTCCGGCGGGGATAGAACTGTCGTTCCTAGTCAACCGCCAGCTTTTCGCCACGAGCCATAACACGGGCATTACGCGAATGGACGGCAGCACCCTGCGACCCTTCAAAGGCGGCGAGCTTTTTCGAAACATCGGAGTATCGGGCATTATCCCCCTTCACGCGGACGAGTTTCTGGTATCGACATTCCAACACGGTATCCATGTTCTCAACAACGGAACGACGCGTGCTTGGAGCGAAAGCAACCAGAGTTACTTTCGTGAATCTCATGTAAACTGCATGGTCAGGCTCCAAAATGGAAACGTGGCGGTCGGCACACAAAACAATGGGTTGCTGATCCTCTCTCCGGACGGACGACTGCTGATGAAACTCACCACGGGAAAAGGTCTGAGCAACCGCACCGTGCTGAGCATCTATGAGGACGATCTCAATAACTTATGGCTTGGCCAAAACAACGGCATCGCCTATGTCGAGCTCGGCTCGCCCTTCACATTCATCAATGAAGAGAGCGGATTGCCGGGAACAGGATACGCCGCATACCTCGACGCAAACCGCCTTTACGCGGGGACGAATACAGGTCTTTATGTTAAAGACGACACACGCGGATTCTCCCTGGTTGAGAATACCCGCGGCCAGGTATATCACATCGGCAATTACGACGGCGACATTCTCACAGGTCATCATAACGGCGCATTGCGGGTCGATGGTGCAACCGCACAGCAAATCTCACCCGAGCAAGGGACGTGGACATTTCTGCCACTAAAAGACCAGGAAGGCCTGATGATCGGTGGATCGTATACGGGTCTGCATCTCTTCGAAAAAATCAACGGTCACTGGCAATACAGGAACCGCGTTCGCGGCTTTGACGAGTCGTCGCGGATCATGGCCGAGGCGCCGGATGGTAAAATCTGGATGACCCATGGCTATAAGGGCGCGTTCCGCCTTACCCTCAATGCCGCAATGGACAGCGTCAACAACATCGAATTTTACGGCTACAACAAAGGGTTCTTTTCCAATAATCTCATCAGTGTCTTTCGCATTCGCAATGAATTGTTGTTTACAAGCGAGCGAGGCGTTTACAAATACGACCCAATTTCGGACTCATTCAAACGCGATGAACTTTTTACAAAAATTTTCGGCCCGGATGTGGAGCTGTGGTCGGTCCAGGAAGACGCTCTGGGAAACATTTATTTCATTGGCAGCACCCATATCGGCGTGCTTAAACGCAACGCGGTGGGCGATTACACGATCGAAACAAATCCCTTCAACAAGATCCGCAAATTCCTCAACGACGACCTTGTCAATATTACGATCCTGAAAAATAATGAAGTGCTTTTTGGCGGAAAAGACGGATTCATTCACTACGACCCTACGATGGTATTGAACCGGAAAGCGGAATTTTCGACGATCATTCGCAAGGTGGCCACAACGCGGGCTGCCGACTCGGTGCTCTTTTTTGGCAATTATATCAGAAATGACTCCATCAGTGCCGAACAGATGGATTTCTATAAACCCGAGCTGTCTTACCAGAGCAACTCGCTCACTTTCACATTCGCCGCGACGTCCTTCGAAGGCAATGGGCAGCTGACGTTCCAGCATTTCCTTGAAAACTATGAAAAGGACTGGTCGGACTGGACCACCAACACGCAAAAAGAATACACGAACCTTAAGGAAGGTCATTACAAATTTCACGTCAGGGCGCGAAACGTCAACGGGCAAATCAGCAAGGAAGCGGTGTACGATTTTTACATCCATCCACCGTGGTATCGATCGATGTGGGCGTATCTCTTTTACGTGTTGTCGGTGATCACGCTGCTGCTGACGGCCTTCAAGCTCCTGGACAGAAAATACAAAAGAAAACAACGCCTGATGGCATTGCGCCAAAAAAAGGAGTTGTACAAAAAGGAAAACGAATTGAACATGCTCTCACAACAAACGCAAGAGGAGATCAGCCGGCTTCAGCATGAGAAACTCCAGTCAGAGCTGCGGCACATGAACAGCGAGCTCGGGACTTCGACAATGCACCTGCTCAACAAGAACGAATTCATTACAGGTATTAAGGCCAACCTTCAGCATATCATCCGCAAGAGTACGCACGACGAGGTGAAACGCGAACTCCTGCAAATCACGAAAGACATCGAAAATAACATTTCTGCCGATGCCGACTGGGAGCAATTCCAGTTTCACTTTGACAGGGTTCATGGCGATTTCTCGACGCGTTTCAAAGCGGCATTTCCCGCGCTGAGCCCCCAGGAGATCAAGTTAAGCGCTTACCTGCGGATGAACCTGTCCAGCAAGGAGATTGCGCAACTTCTGAACATCTCCATTCGCGGGGTGGAAATCAGTCGTTACAGGCTCCGGAAAAAGCTTCAGCTGGAGCGAAATACGAACTTGCAGGATTTTATTCTGAATTTTTAGGCTGAACAGCCGCTTGAATTACATGAACGGCAACTATCCGAACGCCATCCAACGTTAAAGCATAATCAGGGTATTGAATGACTATTCCGCTTCCTATCCTGAGGAAATTCCGGTAATTTTAATGGCACAAAATTCATAGGACCAGTATCTTATAATCGCATACAATGAAGAGAAAGCTGATTTATTTCGCCGTCGTTGTGACTGCATTTGTCTCATTATCCTTCACGCCGCCGGCTGACCGCTACTTCGAGATCGCAAAGAACCTCGACATTTTTGCCACACTCTTCAAGGAGGTCAATGCCCTTTATGTCGATGATGTCAATCCGAACCAGCTGGTTCGCACGGGAATTGATGCCATGCTCGGATCACTTGACCCGTACACCAATTACATTCCCGAAGACGAAGTGGAGGACTACCGTACCCTGAACACCGGGCAGTATGGCGGTATCGGCGCAGTAACACGGGAAATCGGCAACCGGACGGTGGTTACAATGATCATGGAAGGATACGGCGCGCAGAAAGGCGGCCTGAAGATCGGGGACGAAGTCTTGAAAATAGATGATATAGAGCTTTCAAAACTCACCAGTGAGCAGGCCGGTCAGCTGATGAAAGGTCAGGTCGGCACTCCTGTTAGCCTTACCGTTAAGAGGTTCGGCGTAACTGAGCCCATCAAGCTTAGCTTCAAACGCGAAAAAATCAAAGTAAATAACGTTCCCTACTCGGGACTCGTCGGCAGTGACATCGCTTACATCCAACTGTCCGACTTTACGCCCGACGCGGGTAAAGAAGTGAAATCGGCGCTGCTCGCACTCAAGGACCAAGGGATCAAAGGGGTCATCCTCGATTTGCGGGGAAATCCCGGCGGTCTGCTGATTGAAGCCGTCAACATCGCCAATATATTCCTGCCGAAAGGAAAGCTCGTCGTCAGCACGCGCGGCAAGATCCCGGAAAACAACCTGAGCTATGAAACGCTTAACCTTCCTGCGGACACGGAGATCCCGGTGGCCGTACTGATCAACCGCGGAAGCGCCTCGGCTTCGGAAATCGTGGCCGGAACCTTACAAGACTACGACCGCGGGGTTGTTATCGGCGAAAAGTCGTATGGCAAAGGCCTTGTCCAGGTGAGCAGGCCGCTGTCCTATAATTCGCAGCTTAAAGTAACAACGGCCAAATACTATACGCCGACGGGCCGTTGTATCCAGGTTCTCGACTACACGCACAGGCGTTCTGATGGCAGCGTAGGCTCGATACCTGACTCGCTCAAGCGAACATTCAGAACTTCAACGGGCCGCGTCGTTTACGACGGCGGTGGCATTGACCCTGATGTCAAGGTGGACGCACGCGAAGCCACGGCGCTGACCCAGGTACTTTTCGAAAAAGGTTTTCTCTTCGACTATGCTACGTACTACGCTGCAAAGCATCCCCAGCCGGTGGACCCTAATACCTTTTCATTCACCGATGCGGACTACCTCGATTTTGTCAATTTCATGAAGGATAAAGATTACGTCTACAAGTCATACGTCGAGCAGGAGGTTGAGCAGCTCACGCAGCAAGCCCAGAAGGAAAAGTATTACCAGGATATTCGCACGCAACTTGAACAGATCCGTGTCTTAGTAGCTGAAAACAAAAAGAACGAGCTCATGCTGCACAAAGATCAGTTGAAGATCCTGCTTGAAGAAGAAATTGTTTCACGTTATCACCTCGAAAAAGGCTCCGTACAGGTTGGATTCAAGTACGACAACGAAGTTAAAAAGGCAATCGAGGTTTTGCACGACCAGAAGCAATATAAGAAGCTTCTAAACATCCAGTAATGCGCGTGTTTACCCGGAAGACGCTTTCATTTGTATTGCTTTTGATCTTCTGTGGATTCCTGCTGACCTTTCACTCCTGCATGACGTTTCGCGCTACGCCGAAAGAGATCAACGCATATTTTGCCAAGAGGAACGTCAACGGATCGCTGCACAGTTATGAGACGGGTTTTCGGGAAATCCACTATGCGAAGGCCGGGGACGAATCAAAACCGCTCGTTCTTTTTATCCATGGATCGCCTGGGTCGCTGGAAGCATTCGTACATTTTCTCGCCGATTCTGCCCTGCTGCAGCACGCGTTCATGATCACGACCGACCGTCCGGGTTTCGGTTACTCCAACTTCGGCAACGCCGAACCGTCGCTTGTCAAACAGGCGCGTGCGCTAAAACCAATTCTTGAAAAGTACCGGAATAACCGTCCCATTATTCTTGTGGGTCATTCATTGGGTGGGCCACTGATCGCGCGCATGGCAATTGATGAACCGGATCTGGTGGATGGGCTGATTATAGTCGCGGGATCGATTGACCCGGAACTCGAACCGAACGAAACGTGGTTCCGGGCACCACTTGCCACGCCGTTTCTGAGCTGGGTACTGCCGAGATCGTTCCGGGCATCCAACGAAGAAATCTACAAGCTGAAACCCGAGCTTCAGGAAATGATGCCGTTATGGAAAAACATCACCTGCCCGGTG
>DASPNN010000682.1:0-7671 GCA_035626495.1 Chryseosolibacter sp. | reverse complement strand
ACTGGGACCCAACGGCGCAGGCAAGACTACGCTCATGCGCATTCTTTGCGGGATCCTTGACCAGAGCTACGGTAAGATCTGGATCAACGGACATGACACGACCTTGAAACGCGAAGAACTTCAAGGTTTGATCGGATATCTTCCGCAGGCATTCGGCACCTACGAAAATATGACGCCTTATGAGTTCCTGGATTACCAGGCCATCCTGCGAAAAATTTCGAACAAAGATGAGCGGGAAACCAGGGTGCAGTATGTACTCAAGGCTGTTCACATGGAGGAGCATCAGCACAAGAAGATCGGCTCGTTCTCGGGAGGAATGAAACAACGAATCGGGATTGCCCAGATCCTCCTTCACCTGCCAAAAATTCTGGTCGTCGACGAACCCACTGCCGGACTTGATCCACTGGAACGTATTCGATTTCGCAATCTGCTCGTGGAGCTTAGCCGCGAACGGATCGTCGTGTTTTCGACCCATATCATCGAAGACATTGCGAGCAGCTGCAACAATCTTGCGGTGCTCATCTCGGGCAATATTGAATACATCGGCAGTCCAACCAGCATGGCCGAGCTCGCCAGCGAAAAAGTGTGGGAATTTCATTTAACACCCGATGAATTCGAGTCTGAAAAAGATAACTACCTGATCGTGCATCATATGCGGGAAGGTGAACTCATACGCGTGAAGTGTTTATCGGAGGAGCTCCCGCGCTACAACGCAGCCCAGGTGCGCGCAAACCTCGAAGACGCATATTTATGGTTGATGAAAAGTAAATCCAGGAAAAAACATGAAGAGCTATCTGCTGTTGTTGTATAAGCTGATGATCTACAACGTGAAGGTCATCTTCGGAAACAAGTTTGTGTACTTCGTGGTGGCGGCGTTTCTATTTTTCGCCTTCATCATCATAGTGACCATCCTTGAGGATGATGTCGACTTCGACGAAGCGGTGATCTACGGGTTTCTCGTCTTCCCCGGCCTGTTGCTGATTTTTTACCCGATGGCCTACGGCATTCAAAATGACGACGACTCCAAAATGCTGGAGACCATTTTCGGTATTCCAAACTACCGGTACAAAGTATGGCTCGTTCGCTTCTTACTCACGATCGGGATTGCTGCGATTATTTTGATCGTGCTGGGCAACATTGCCAACCTCACCCTTTACCGATTCAGCATCATGCCAATGATCGCTCAGGTGCTCTTCCCGATCACATTCCTCTCTTCCGTTGCTTTTATGTTGTCTACCGTGATCAGAAACGGCAATGGAACGGCAATCGTGCTGGTGATCACATCCTTCATATTTTTTATTTTTGCAGAACCCTTGGAATACAGTGTTTACAACATATTCCTCAACCCTTTCTCCCAACCCCGGGAAATGAGTGAGTTTATTTGGATGACAATTATCTACCAGAACAGAATTTACCTGATGATTCTCAGCGCGCTTTGCCTTTTGTACGGGATGTTCAATCTGCAGTTCCGCGAGAAGTTCGTTTGATTTGGTAATGAATGTTCCGGGATTTGAAAAACGATTCCGCCATGTCCTGACCTGGTCGGCACGCCGGCAATCTCGCCGGGGTAAACCCTACTGTCTCAAGATCTTTTCCATCGCCTTCCCTTTGGCCAGCTCATCGACAAGCTTATCCAAATAGCGGATCTTTTGCATGAGCTTGTCTTCCATTTCTTCTACACGGTGTCCGCAAATCACCCCCGTAATCTTTGAAACATTGGGATTGATTTGCGGGGCTTCCGAAAAAAAGGTTTCGAAATCAGTTTTGTTGTCGAGTTGTTGTTGCAGCGTTTTCTTATTATATCCCGTAAGCCAAAAAATAATGGCATCCACCTCAGCTTTGGTGCGTCCCTTTTTCTCCGCTTTTTGGAGGTAGAGCGGATAAACATTCGCGAACGGCATCTTGAATATCTTTGCGTTATCCATGAAACGAGACTTTTACCAAAGTTAAGGTTCTTCCTGTTACGCGCGGTTGTTACTCCCTTCTGCCCGATGCGCTACATCCCGGCAAACCGCCAGCGCGTTCCATGATCCCGGCTCAACTCCTGCTCCAACAGGATCGATCTGAGAATCTCAATCGGGATCGAATTTTCTTTCAGTATCCTGTCGTGAAACTCTTTCTCATTCATTTTACCAGAGTCGACCAGCTCAGTCTTCAATGCATAGATCTGCAATGCCCCGATCATGTAGGCAATCTGATACAGCGGACCGTAGCCGCCCGTGATTGAGCGTCGCACTTCCGCTTCCGCGTTGGCGTATTCATGCCCCACGCGCGTGACAGGAAGTCGATGCATTGCCGCGGCGTCATTTTTCCTAAATGATAATTCAGTGAGAAAATGATGCGGGCACAACGGTGCATCCGCCAGAAAAGCATGCCGATCCGATCCTCGGGTGATTTTGCAAAACCTTTGTCCCACAAGTTCATTTCCCAATACAGCGCCCAGCCTTCGATCCAGAACGGTGTTTCAAATAATTCCCGATATGGCTTGTGCCGGCGCTGCATGAACTGCTGAAGGTGATGCCCGGGAATAAGCTCGTGATGCACAGTCGCCTTCGAAAAATGCGGGTTGTTACCACGCATGCTCATCATCTTTTCACGGTGCTCCATTGTATTCGTGGGATATGACACGATGATCTCCTCGCCGCCAAGAAAAAACGGATTCAGTCTTTGCGCTGCCGGTGACATCATTCGGATACGCCAGGTCTCAGCCGCCAGCGGCGGGATCGTGATTAGGTCGCGCTGCCGCAAAAACTGGATGGCTTCTTCCGCCAGGCCCACCACCATCGCGGGCTGGTCGCCGGGGGCGACAAATGTGTTTTTGACTTTTTCCATCGCACCCTTCCAGTCTTTTCCAAAACCGAGCTCAGTGGAAGCCTTCAACATCTCCTGCTCACACCACGCGAATTGCTTTTCCGCGATCGTGATCAGCTCTTCGGGAGTATAGGGAATAAACTCATTGTGAAGCGCCTTGTTGATCGCTTCCCTGCCGATGGGCTTGCCGACAATCCCGCTGCCGTCATCCGGGACTGAAGTATTCTGATAATTGTTTCGTAAGATCTTTGCGTACTGAGCCAGTGCAGTGTCGAGGGCGGCGAACGGCTTCGCGGCCCACCACGAGAACATCGGGTCGTAGCCGTCGTAAAACCCGAACGCCTCTTGCAAACCATGGCGCAACGAGCGTATGACCGCCGACGCCTTTTCGGCTTGTTGCCAACTCGCGTATGGCGCCTTAACAGCATTTGCCTTTGCTTCTGCGAAAGCCCGGCTCATGTCGTCAAACATCCTGGCTGTGGCGTCCGCAGGCACTTTCTTTCCATCCCGCCGATTCTTTATAAAGTCGTACAGGCCCGGAGAAAACGACGTGACCTGCGACACTTCATCGAATTCTTTTTTCGACAACGCAAGGGCATGCGCGTCTTTGTCTATCTGGTTCTTGAGCAGAACATAGTCGACCTTGTCCGTTCCAGAAAGACGGTCAAAGTCCACCACCTCCACCTGGCGTTTATAATCATCGAAGAACCTTTTAAATCGCTCGTAGAATTCCGCAGACTCTGTCACATTGTACTTGCGCTGCAAGGCGGACTGGTCCTCGCGATATGCCGTAATGAGATTCCCCATCTGCTGGGCGATTACCGGTTCGGGGCAAACGAGCAGGGAAAGTATGAGGAAGGAACACGAGACAACGGAATGTTTTTTCATGATTTCAGGTTTACATAGACTCCCTAACCAGCCGGATGCCGTAAACCGGACCAGCCTGGTTGCCCGGCCGCGCTTTGAAAGTAATTTGGATGCTGGACTTGTTTTCGGTCAGGTGTTTGGGAATTCGATAAGATATATCATAGAATCTGCTTTCCTTATATTTATTCAGGTCTTCTGTCGCGATCGTCTCCCCATCGATCAAAATATCGAATGTCCTTCCGCGGTTGTCCATGCCCCAATACGTGCTTACCAGGTTATATGAAAAACCAGACACGACCGTCATAGTGAATGTAAAGTACCCGCCCTGGTTGGCTACACGGAACTTCCTGGTATGCGACTCGCCAGCTTCAAGTTGTTCACCGGAAAAGTTGTGGTCACGCTCTGGTTGCATTTCTCCCACCCTCAGGTAATCGACTGTCTTTTTTTCGAGCTCGTGGGCGGCTTTCCTTTTTTCCTCGTACCGCTTTTGTTCACTTTGCCATGCCGATGGCGTGAACACGTCCAGGTACACCGAATAATATTCGTTGTCAACGGTGTAGAAGGGTTGTAGTCTGATATCCGCCGGCAGTCCGGCTTTTTCGTGAGCGGAATACGAGTGAATCTCCTGGTTCGCGGTGGAGGAATTCTGCAGGGTCCGTTTCCGTGGCCACCAGCACGGGTATACCTGCTGTTGGATCCGGCTCCGACACGCCAAGGTTTGCAGCTAGCATGACCGGTCCAAAAAAGAAGGCCTGCCTGCCGGAGTTGTCCGGCATCGGCACTGCATAAAGCGTGGGTGTCGCCGTCAATTCGACAACATCATGGTTCTGCCATTTTCTGGAAATCCGCACGTAGCCGTCGTCTCCAACCATCGGTTTGACTTCTTTTCCGTTTACCTCCACCCGCATCCCCTTCTTTGCCCAATGGGGTTTGCGGATGCGAAGGTCGAAACTTTGCGTCTTCGATGTTTCAATCGTAAGGGAGACCTTTTCGCCGGTGGGCGCCTTCGAATTCAACGCAACCGTGAGGCGACGTTCGCGCCACGCAAGTTTTGAAGGAATGAAAAGGTTTACGAACAAACTTCCGTCAGTGCCCCGGAAGTAAATGCTCTCACCATACTTTACATGATTCTCCATCCCGGACCCCACACAACAAGTGAAGGTGTTGTACTCGTCGCTGAATTCCTTGCGCGTCCCCATCCGTAACGGAACGAAATAACACATCATACCCGTGCTCGGATTCTGTGATGCCAGGATGTGGTTGTAGAGCGCGCGCTCGTAGTAGTCCATGTAAGCGGCCTTCGGGTCCAGGGCAAAAAGATGCCGTGTAAGCTTGAGCATGTTATACGTATTGCACGTTTCCATGGTATTGTCCGTCAGCTTTTCACTGAGCTTGCCGGGTTCGCTCAGGTATTCGTAGTTGCTGTTGCCGCCGGGCGCATAAGTATGGCGATCTACGACGGTCTTCCAGAAAAAATCACCGATGAGAAGGTCTTGCTTTTCACCGGTCAGCTGATACCTTCTTACCGTGCCGATCACTTTCGGAATTTGAGTATTGGAATGCCTGCCGGGCAGGATATCGATACCTTTTGCCAATGAATCTAGTATGACACGGTCGTGGAATTTGTACGACAGCTCCAGGAATTTTTTTTCGCCGGTAAACGCATAGGTGTTGACAAGCACTTCATTCATTCCGCCGTATTCACACAACAGCATTTTCTGGATCTGTTCATCGGTGAGCGCGCGCAGGATGTTGTCGGCCCAGTCGGCCATTTTCTTCTCGATCGCGAGCGCCTTCCCATTGTTGCAATACAGGTAGGCATCCAGAAGGCCTGCCATTACCTTGTGAATCGTATACCAGGGCGACCACGCACCGTTCAGGTCGAAACCCTTTGACCGGATATTGCCCATGCTGACTTCCTGAAAAACGGAATCTTCCCCAGGGATAGCACCCACATAACCGGTCTTTCTTGCAAGTTGACATGCCTCAAGCTCCTCGACAATATAGTCGACACGTTTCCGGAATTCATCGTTTTTCGAAACAGCGTATTCCATCGCCCAGGCAGAGAGGTAATGTCCCAGGGAGTGTCCGGCCAATCCTTCATTTTCCCATCCGCTGTACTTTTCTGCTTTAGGTTTCAGCCCCGCATGGGTTCTGAACTGCGCGAGCAGTCGATCGGGTTCGAGCTTCAAAAGATACGCGACATCGGCTTGCCGTGCTGTCAGGAAGGGGCTCTCCAGCAGAGTTATGTCACCCAGGGGGAATGCATAGGCTTTGATGTCAGAAACCGGGTTAACCTTTACTGCAGGGTTGTTTTTTTCAGGCACGTATGATTGCGCACATGCAACCGTGTAGCCGACGGCAAATAGGTGTGTCAAGAATCTAGGATTCATAACGCTAAGATAAAAATAGGTGTATTCTTTACACCGATTGTACTTCGGGTTTTCTGCAGTTGATAAAAAGTTATGGTCTCATTGATTCAGGCGTGTTCGAAATTAGGGCGTGTTTCGGAAAAACCTCAGAGTCGGTCGAGTGACTTCGAGTGGGAGGCTTTTTAGAGTTTGACAATTCTCAACGACAGTCCTCTCAAGTGTCACCCGGAGGGACGCTGAGATTTCCGAGTCCGGGAATGTTTCAAACGAGATCGCTCGGAACCCTCAGAATCGATTGGGAATGAGAGGAAGGGCTCTGTGGGCGCTGACTCACCTGCCCGAGTCCAACACCATTTGCTCCCGCCCTATCATAGAACCCCAGTCGTAAAAATGAAACGTCTTGTCATCGCTCATTGCGACGAACAATCCCTCGGGGAAGCCGGGCAGGGGAAAACTTGTCACCTCACTCCCATCGCTTTGGTGCGCCGAGACTTTCACGATCCTCAGCAACTGGTGGTCGTGCGGGGATATTCGCGAGCCTTCCCTTGTGAAGATATGAAACTTGTCCGCACCCTGGTCCGAGACGATGATGTAGCCGCTCGCCTTTCCTGTCTTATAGATCGAGATCCCTTCGTGATCTTCCGTGAAACCTTCTGTTGCAAACAGTGACAACTCTTTATCCGGACGGTCTGGATGAGCGTGGTATTTCCGTACACCGACTCCCTCGTCAGAGTAGTATACATACCCGAGTTCGTTGTCGACAGCGATGGACTCGATCTCCTTTTTTCCACTGTAGGCCCCAAAGGCCCTCACAACGGTACCCGTAACGTTGCCTCGGCCGTCATCCTTCAGTTCGTATTGCCAGAGATAACTTCCATTGACGCCGTTTTTTCGTCCAACAATTGCGTAGATCTTTTTCTCCGGCGACGTGTATAATGCAATTCCCATCGGCGCCCGCAACGATTCTTCTTCAAACACAGGAATCCCACCATGGTCGACGGGGCGCATACCCGGTAAGGTGAACACGCGGATCGAATTCGTGCCCCGCTCGGTGCATACAGCAATATCAACGGGTTGGCCCGACAGCACGAATCCATACGCGACGTCTACATTATTAGGACGTTTCAGGCCGGAAACGCGCTTTTCCATGATCTCTTTGCCCTGGAGGGAAAACACATGGAGCCCGCCATCACCGTCATCCCCTCCCTTATCGGTTCCGATAACAAGGCTTTCCGCCGGATTGCTTTTATTGATCCAAATCGCGGGATCGTCGCTGTCGTTGGAGACCGTGTCTGAGATCACGACAGGGCCTATTGCGGTGAGGGTGTCGACCATCGTGGTGGAAACCGTGTTCCCGGGCGACAGGCACGAGATGGCCACCACCAAATATAATGAAAAGACCATCGCGGTTGCCGTACAATGCATACGGTTTCAAATTAAGGAGGCTTGCATTGTTACGCAAGCGTTGGCTGAAATTGTGTCTGCAAGGCGCAACTGGTGTACCGATGTGACCCGAGCCAGCGAACGACCAAATGAATCAACAAAACGCCTTCAAACGCACCGCCCGAACGCGAGATCGTAACTACCCAGAAAAGTGGGTGTATGCGACGCCGAAAAAATG
>DASPNN010000681.1:0-2176 GCA_035626495.1 Chryseosolibacter sp. | reverse complement strand
GCGTTCGGGCCTGAACGAATTGTGACACGTTCGGAAAACAATATCCTTTACGAGCTTGATAACCAGTCGGCATTGCAACTATATAAAAAATACCTCGGGCCATTATCGTCCGAGCTGCCGAGTTCTGCGCTGCTGTTTCCGTTATGCATCAGGCTGCCCGAACACCAGGACCTTATTGTGAGGACCATTCTGTCGATCGATGAGCAGAGCCAGAGCATGGTCTTCGCGGGCAATATCCCGGAGGGGGCGACTGTGCAGCTGATGAAAGCGAATTTCGACCGGCTCGTGGATGGGGCGAATGTCGCCGCGGAAACATCCCTGAGATCGCTCGGTTCGTTCGAGCCGCAGCTTGCAATTCTCATAAGCTGTGTCGGCCGCAGGCTTGTGCTTTCCGACAGGACCGAACAAGAAATCGAGGAGGTCACCAAAGTGCTGGGCGAAACTACCGCCGTCACGGGTTTTTATTCCTACGGCGAGATCTCCCCCTTGTTGAATTCGGCAAAGTGCGAATTGCATAATCAGACCATGACAATTACCACCTACAGCGAGAAGTAGAGAATGGCGGATTATCATAAAATATTGAAGCGACAATTGGAAAAATACCTGGAGGGAAAAGAGCCGCCCCCGGAAATGCGACAATTGTTTGATGCCATCAGCCAGTTCTACTATCATACGGATCGCGACCGGGAAGTGCTGGAGCGGGCAATGGAAATCAGCTCCGAGGAGCTCATGCAGACAAACAGAAAGCTGCGTGCCGAACTGGAGGAAAAACTGCTCGCCCAGCAAAAGGCACGCGAGCATGAACTGATGCTCAAGTCCATCAACAAGAATGTTCACGAAGCAATTTCCCGGCGGACGTTGAAAGGCGATTTGATATTTGCCAATGAGTCGTTTCTCGAGTTGTTCGGTTTTGACTCGTCGGAGGAGTTGAAGAAGATTCCCCCGGAAGAATTATACACCAATCCCGCCGATCGCCGTCGCGTACTGGAAATACTCACCAAAGAAGATACGCTGCGAGGTTTCGAAGTATCATTTCGAAAAAAGAATGGCGAGGTCTTTTGGGGTCTGCTCACCGCCGCGCTCGTTCAGGATCAGGACGGAAAATTTTTTCTGGATTCCGCGATCGTCGACATTACTCCGATCAAGAAAACCGAAAAAATGCTTCGCGAGACGAATGAAATGCTGCGTAAAACGAATGAAGAGCTTGATCGGTTTGTATATAGTGCTTCCCACGACTTGAGAGCTCCCTTGATGTCACTGCTCGGATTGATCAAGGTCATCGAACTTGAAAAAGACCGGGATATCGATCAGCACCTGGAAATGATGAAACGCAGCATCACGAGGCTTGACGTGTTCATCAACGACATCATTAACTATTCGCAAAATTCCCGGCTGCATACGGAAATCCAGCTGGTTGACTTCCACTTCTTGCTTAGCGAATGTTTTGACCAGCTACAATATCTTCCGTCTGCAGCCCGAGTGAAAAAGACGATCGAGCTTTCGATCCCCACCCCTTTTTACAGTGATCCGAAAAGGCTCAGCGTCGTATTCAATAACCTTTTGTCGAACGCCATCAACTATCATAATCCTTTTCAGCCCGAGCCATTTATCAAAGTACAGGTTGAAACCAATGAATTCGATTGCCGGATCGACGTCATCGATAATGGGAAAGGGATACGCGCCGAACATCAGCCGAAAATATTCAACATGTTTTACCGTGCAAATGAGGAGGCCAAAGGTTCCGGACTGGGACTCTACATTGTTAAAGAAATTATTGACAAGCTCGATGGCACGATCGTCGTTGAATCCAACCCGGGCGCCGGCACAAAATTTACGATCCGGTTACCCAACATGATCAATATCCGTCAACCAATGCACAACAGTCGCTAATTCCCGGTTTACGGCTTCACATTGTTTTTCTTATAACGCAGCACGCGCTTGTCGTTGATCACACCTTTCCAGCTCAGGCCGAACGCAAAATCATATGCGCGACCTTCTGAATCTACATGGGGTTTCATATCGCGCGGCACATCTTCGGCCTGCGATTCTACGGTTTCCATGTTGGCAGGCATCTGTACCGGCAGCAGCCCGGAGGGTTCCGCGGCCCCCGTCAATATATCGAAGAAGGCCTGGTGTTGAACGCCGAAGCCGAGCAGGATCCCATCCACTTCTTTTT
>DASPNN010000680.1:0-3445 GCA_035626495.1 Chryseosolibacter sp. | reverse complement strand
TGAAATCATAGTAGTCGTCGTCGTCGGGCCCGCGTTTTCTGTTGAATTTCACTTCCAGTACGCCATCGCTGTCACCGGAGTTCTTCGCTTTGAACAATACCTGGTAGCGCTTTCGGTCTCCATCCATGACCTCGTATTTTTGAACGTCGAAGATTTCGAACGCCGGCTGGGAAGTTTCAGAATATACCTGGCGGATGACCGGGTCGATGTCGACGTTGAACCGCGCGCGCATCGTTGCCCGGAAGTCTTCATATCTGGTGAGCCGATGCTGATGTGCGTTCACCCACTCATACAGGAAGGATTTGAAATTGCTTTCTCCGATCGTGTGACCCAGATACGAGAAGAGGTATTGGCTTTTGAGCGACACCGATTTATTGATTTTACTGAACTCGGCTTCGGTCAGGATCTTCGTCATCGAAGAAGTTCGCATCAGGTCATTGCACTCTTCAGTGAAAGAGATTCCATTGATGTTCCTTGAATAGTCGTTCTTGACCTGCTGATCATTTTTCAGGTAGTTTGCAATGCTACGGTTCAGCAGAGGCCAGTCTTTACTTACAATTCCCGAATTGTAATCGTAGTAATTGGCAAAGAGCGAATAGTCCGCGTTATCGAAATCATATGCTTCGTACACCCATTTTGATCCGGCCTGTTTGGTAAATACGTTCCGGATCAGGTCATTGAAAATGTTTGCCTGTTTCTGCTTTTCGGTGAGAACCTGGTTTGTCTTTGCCGCCTGCATGTTCATGTCGCGGAGTTGCCGCCTGAAATCAAACTTCGACATTTCGCCGCCCTCTTCCGGCCAGAAGACGGTTTCGGGTTGTACAAACGACTGGTGGCTTTCATAGATCTTGTTGTATGCAGTGAACGCATTAGGTACTTCAACAAACTGGAGTCTTTTAAATGGATACCGGATCTTTTGGGCATCTTCATATTCATCAACCAGGTCCTTGACGAGGTGGCTGATGGTATCGGCAAGCTGGTCGAGTTGCCGGACGAAGAAATCGTTCTTGGGGTAATGGTATACGGAATAGGAAACACTATCTATTGTAATTTCCTTCTTTAAATAATCGCCGATCGCCAGCGAGATCTGTGGCAGCGGGTACTCGGGTTTGAAATTGTAAACGCTGCCATCGGTGGTGACCGCGCCCTGGGACACCGCGGTCTTGCCGGCGGGAGATTTCACGGTCAATTCGAAGTTGGTAAAGGCTTGCGCGGCTTTCGTGGCCGACTTCCTGTTATAACCTACTTCCGTGTCCGGATACCACAACACATCCCGGGTGAGCAGCAGATAATCGTCTTCAAGAAAGGCGTATTTCTTTTTTAAAGAGAACATGAGGAAATCATTGGGGTTCTCATAGCGCTCCTGGTCTACTTCCAGGTGCGCAGCGGGTTCGATCACGTGGCCATGGTATTTTATCCTGATATTGAGCACTTGCCCAGGTTGTATTGCAACGTGCTTGCCGATCCATACAATTTGTAAGTCGCGGTTAAACTGCGTGGGTTGTCCGTTTACGAGCAAACTGTCAACCGTTAATCCCGGATTCAATGTAAAGTAGATTGTATCGAGCAACTCGCCGGTGTTGTTCTTTACCAGCATGTTTGAAGTGCTGATGATCTGGTCGCCCGCCCACTCCAGGGCAATGGCGTGCGAATCGACATCGACGTTGGGTGTATCCGTCCACCTGCCGTTGACAGCGATCATCTCCTGTCGCGTTGTAATGGGTCCTTGACGCATATCCCAAAGGTTGGACATCAGGAAAGAGGAGAGTAGCAGGAGCAGCAGGCCGACCACGACCGTAGCGAAATGTGCAGCTTTGTGACCTGACAACCGGTCGAGGAGAAACGCGGTAATGAACAGGAACGCGATACCCGTGACAAAGTAGAAAACCCGTTGCCATAAAGCGAACTCGATGTCGACGAATCCGGAAATCTCCGAAGCCAGCATGGAAAGCCGGAAGCCGGTGAAATCAAAAATGTTTGAGAACTTGTCGAGATAGTATATCAGCTGAACGCCGGCCATGCCAATCAGCAGCACGATCGAGATGGGTTGATTCCTGACGACAGTGACAAGAAGAAATGAAATCCCGGTCGTAAATACGATGGCCGGAAAGCTGGTGAGCAAGGGGTAAATGATAAATGGCATCGGATTAACGGTCGCGACCGGGCTGGTCAGACCGACGATCAGTGGAATGCAAAGGAGCACCAGATTCAGAAGCAGGAAAAGCTTCACCAACGCCAGCGCTTTTCCAAGAACGTAATCGAGATTGGAGATCGGCCTGACGAAGAAGACTTCATTGGTGTCCAGTTTTTTGTCTTTCTTGACCAGCCCGGTTGCCAGGAATATCACCGCAGCCGCCTGGGGGATGGCGATGAGCATCAGGCTCGCGTAGGGAAGGATCCATCCATTCGCCAGCGCGCGCCACTGTGGGTAATCCAACTCGGACAATTCCGCTAAATTGAAAATGGTGATCAACCCGATCCCGGCAAGCGCGATGATCCTGAAAAACCAATTTCGCCAAAGCACCTTTGATTCGAAGGCGGAGATCGTCGCTATGTTTTTAAATGACATCATACAAGTGACACCCCAAATTCATTCTCCATAAAGTAGACATATGCGTGCTCGAGGTTCGGGTTGGCAACTTTGGCTGCCGGATGCGGCTTGTTCCTGGCAATCAGTTGTACTTCCCATCTTCCATCGACCGGTATTGTTGAAACCACCGGGTATTTTGCCTTTAGCGCATCGAACTCTTCATCGTCCAGGATGATCTGCCACACATGCCCGCGCACCTGGTCGATCATTCCTTCCGGAGAGCCTTTGAACGCCACCTCGCCTTTATTGAGCATGGCCATGTTGTGGCAAGTACTGCTGATGTCGCCGACAATATGCGTCGAGAGTATGATGGTGACATCTTTTTGGCTCAGATCGGAAAGAATGTTCCGAAAGCGGATACGTTCCTCGGGGTCAAGGCCCGTGGTGGGCTCGTCGATCACCAGCAACCGCGGTTCTCCGATCAGTGCCTGGGCGATGCCAAGCCGGCGCTTCATCCCGCCTGAAAGCTTGTTGGCCATTCTATCGCGTACATCGAACAAGCCAACCTGGTGCAACAGCATGTCAACCCGGGCCGACCGTTCCTTTCTTTTCAGCGAGGTCGAGAGTTGTGCTGCATAGTCCAGAAACTCCCATGTCTTCAACTTGGAGAAAAATGTGAAGTCCTGCGGCAGATAGCCGACCAGCTTCCTGATCTCATAGCGGTGTGTGTTGATGTCCATGCCATCCATGAGAATGGTTCCGGCCGTTGCCTTCTGTGCAGTGACCAGGATCCGCATAAAGCTCGACTTGCCGGCACCGTTCGGTCCAAGCAAGCCGAACATGCCGCTGCCTATTCGCAGGTCTACGTTCTTAAGTGCTGCATGGCCGTTGGGATAGACTTTCGAGAGTCCGGTG
>DASPNN010000679.1:0-12514 GCA_035626495.1 Chryseosolibacter sp. | reverse complement strand
ACCGCGCACTTGCCCCGACGGGACGACTCGTTGTCTACGGGTCGGCGCAGTTTACCCCATCGTCAAACCGCCCCAACTACCTCACGCTGGCAATCAAGTACCTTTCAAGACCGAGGATCGATCCATTGACGATGATACGCGATAACAAATCCGTGATGGCTTTCAACCTGATTTGGATCTATCAACGCAGTGATTTGTTGAAAAATTTGCTCGGAGAAATAGATACGCTCAGTCTTCCAGCCCCGCACGTCGGTCATGAGTTTTCTTTTTCGGAAGCACGGAAGGCGTTGGAATTTTTCAAGACAGGCTCGACGGTGGGAAAAATTGTATTGAATGTCCACTGGTAAGCATTTTTAGTAGCCTGCCATCGCGAAATATTGCGTGTTTCCTTACGCGTTCGTTTTTGGACGCATGGGGCCCGAACTTAATTTTTAACCTTCGACCGACTCGGAATCTGTATTGGCATGCTTCGCGCGGGCGGGTTGTTGAGTGAAAAATGCGTTGAATTGACGCACGCTCGCCATCAAAATTCCTGAGAATCCGTGCACCCGTGTCATCCCCGGATTAAATCTGCTTTTTCACATTTTTATTACACACAACCCCATGCCGGTGTTCGTCGACCATATCGAAAATAAGTTTAAATCTTACACTTATGCAGCGCCTTACAAAGCGTTTAGTGTTCGGGATCAGACGGAAAATTGTTATCTTGATTGTTCTGAACTAGGAGCCCCGCTAGCCAAGAAATTGGAAGTATCGTTTGGACTGATTCCAGAATGGAAAATGTGACCGCCGTCGTTCATGGCAGACTTGTTGGGCTGACCCTGATGTGCTTGATCTTAAGCGCGATCACGACGAATTCGTTTGGCCAATGTTGTCCCGCAACAAGTTCCTGCAGTCCATGTTCCGGCGGGATCAGACAAATCACATTTCGTTACGATGGAACGGGCTCGCCTCTGGTAAGCGTCTCAAGCGGTGCAGCGCCGGTATTGGTCCACTTTTCGGGGACGGTTTCCGCAGGAGAAACATTCGTTGTCTCATCGACCCTGACAACCTTTTTTACCGGCCAGCTCCGAATCACCAAAGACCTCGTTGCCGCCGGATCCACGAATGCGGGATGTCCATTCCTGTCCATCGGTGATTATGTTGCCGGCGAGTTCAAGATTATGGAAGCCATTACCGGAACGGATACTCCAACGGCAATGTGTTGCACCGCCGGCGGCAATGTTGAATCCACCCCTCCGACGTTCGCCACATTTCCGTCGGATACGACGGTGTCTGCAAACAATGCCTGCAAAGCTGTCGTGAACTGGGACGCTCCGACGGCCACGGATAATTGTTCCACCCCACCGGTCATCACAAGTGACATCGCCCCTGGATCTGAATTTGCCCTGGGCATCACGACCGTTACCTATACGGCAAGTGACTACGCCGGAAATGAAACCGTTCAATCCTTCACGGTAACAGTTGTTGACGACACCGGTCCCCAGCTCTCGAGCTGCCCGTCCAACATAACTGTTTCGGCGGATGCGTCGTGCGAGGCGACTGCTACATGGACGCCGCCTACCGCGCAGGATAACTGTATTGTAAATTTATCGACTACACACAATCCCGGGAGTGTGTTTCCACTCGGCGTGACCACCGTAACCTATACCGCCACCGACATCGGAGGCAACACCGCCACCTGTAGTTTTGATGTCACAGTGGAAGACGTAACCATCCCCGTGATTTCGGGTTGTCCCTCGGCAATTCAAGTCTCAACCGGTGGCGCATGCTCGGCGAGCGTATCGTGGACTCCGCCGTCCGCTTCGGACAACTGCGATGCGCCAGTCACCCTGACGAGCAACTATCAACCCGGTGATGAGTTTCCAATTGGTACAACCGCAGTAACCTACACGGCAACTGACACGGCAGGAAACACACAGACGTGTACGTTTGACGTAACAGTCATCGATGAGACACCGCCTGTGATCTCCGGATGTCCTTCGCCGATCACTGTTTCGGTGGGAAGCGGATGCGCTGCCGTGGTCAACTGGGATCCGCCTTCGGCTACCGACAATTGCGATCAGCCCGTAACGATAACAGGCACGCACGCGCCGGGTAACGAATTTCAAGCGGGCATCACGACGGTCACCTATACGGCCACCGATTCTGCGGGCAACCTGTCGGAATGCTCCTTTACGGTCACCGTCGACGAAAACTCGGTGCCTCAATTCGCCGGGTGTCCTTCGCCGATGACCTTGACAGCCGACGCGGACTGTCTTGCCACTGCGACGTGGACGCCTCCCGTGGCAAGCGATAACTGCGATTCACCCGTGAACGTCACGAGCACGCACAACCCTGGTGATGAGTTCCCGCTCGGTACTACCACTGTCACCTACACTGCATCGGACACGGCCGGAAACGTAGCGGTCTGTAGTTTTGATATCACCGTCGAAGATGTATCGCCGCCCGTGATCTCCGGTTGCCCGGCGGCAATCGAAGTTTCTGCAGATGGTCATTGCACGGCTACAGTGTCCTGGCCTGAGCCTTCGGCATCGGACAACTGCGACGCACCCGTAACGCTGACGAGCAACTTCCAACCAGGGGACGATTTTCCGATTGGTACAACGCTCGTCATCTACATCGCCTCCGACAGCGCCGGTAATACAGATACCTGCTCGTTTCAGATAACAGTGATCGATGCAACACCTCCTTCCATTGCCGAATGCCCATCGGCGATTACAGTTTCAGCGGGAGCCCAATGCACTGCGATGGTGACGTGGACTCCGCCTTCAGCGAGCGATAATTGCGATCAGCCCGTAGCAATCAGTGGCACCCACGCGCCGGGTGACGAATTTCCGGTGGGCATTACCACGGTGACTTACACGGCGACCGATTCAGCCGGAAACGTGTCACAGTGCTCCTTTACAATCACTGTCGAAGAAAATTCACCACCACAATTTGCCGGCTGTCCGTCCCCAATTACGTTGAACGCGGACGAAGATTGTTTTGCAGCCGCAACATGGACACCTCCAATTGCAAGCGATAACTGCGATTCACCCGTCAACGTCACCAGTACGCACAATCCCGGCGACGAATTTCCAGTCGGCACTACGACGGTGAAATACATTGCGACAGACAGCGCGGGCAACGTAGCTGAATGCAGCTTTGGGGTTACAGTCAACGAACCAATACCACCTGTCATTTCAAATTGCCCGGCAACAATCACAGTTGATGCAGGCAGCGCATGTACAGCGGTCGTTACCTGGAATCCTCCAACGGCATCCGACAACTGCACGGCCGACGTTGTAATCTCTTCAAACTTCAACCCGGGCGATGAGTTTTCTTCCGGCACGACCACGGTCATCTACACGGCCACCGACGATGCGGGAAACACAAGCACATGCTCGTTCGACGTGGTTGTCCGGGATAATACTCCGCCACAGTTCAGCAATTGCCCGGCTTCGATAACCGCTGAAGCGGATAGCGCCTGCACAGCGGTTGTCAGCTGGGAGGTCCCCGTTGCGAGTGACAACTGCAGCGCGGAAGTTGACCTGCAGGGCAGCCATGCACCCGGTGACGAGTTCCCGATGGGTGTAACCACCGTAACTTACATCGCCACTGACAGCGCGGGCAATGAGGCCCAATGCACTTTTACAGTAACCGTCACCGACACGACACCTCCGGTGTTTTCGCTTTGTCCTGCGCCGATGACAGTCAGCGCCAATGATCAATGTGTTGCCACCGCTGTGTGGCAGGTGCCGTTGGCTTCCGACAATTGTTCCTCCGGCCTCGATCTTACCTCCACCCATAACCCTGGTGACGAGTTCCCGCTGGGTATCACGACCGTAACATATACCGCCACCGATAGCGCGGGAAATATGTCCGAGTGTTCCTTTACGGTAACGGTAGCGGATACCACCGCGCCGGAGATCTCAGGCTGCCCGGAAGCAATCGTCATTCCAGCCGACGATCGGTGCGTCGGGGTGGCATCCTGGGATGAACCCGTGGCGACGGACAAGTGTTCGTCCGAGGTCGGGCTTTCCGGCAACTATGCTCCGGGTGACGAGTTTCCCGTAGGGGTTACGACCGTTACGTATACGGCGACGGACAGTGCCGGCAATGTTTCCGAGTGCTCCTTCACAGTGACTGTAACAGATGTTACCGCGCCCGTCATTACGGGTTGTCCCTCGCCGATCGTGGCCTTTGCGAATGACGAATGCACGGCGGTTGTATTTTGGGAACCACCGCGGGCAGAGGATAATTGCACCGCGAATCCGACGTTGACTGGAAGTCACAACCCGGGTGACGAGTTTCCCATTGGCGTTACGGTGGTTTCGTACACAGCGACGGACAGCGCGGGTAATTCAACCGGATGCAGTTTTACGATAACGGTGCATGATACTTTGGCTCCGGCATTCACGGGTTGCCCCGGCACGTTGACGCTCGATGCGGGTGAGGGCTGTGCCGCGGTAGCGACGTGGACACCGCCGCAGGCGACTGATAACTGCGATGATTCCGTGGAAGTAACGAGTAACTTCGAGCCGGGTGACGAATTTCCGGTGGGCAGCACACTGGTCGTGTATTCGGCGGTGGATAGCGCCGGGAACACTGACATTTGCTCCTTTGAAATTGTCGTAAAGGATATCACCGCGCCTGAGCTTACCGGATGCCCGGCGTCCGTCAGCGTCAATGCCGACAGCACGTGCTCGGCTGTGGTCCGGTGGGACGAGCCGGAAGCAACAGACAACTGCAGCCAGACCGTTGCGATTGGCAGCAATATGCGTCCGGGTGATGTGTTTCCGATCGGGACGACCCTTGTGGAGTACACCGCTACAGACGATGCCGGGAACGAATCAACGTGTTCCTTCACAGTGATCGTAAACGATACCGCGCCCCCCGAGTTGACGGATTGTCCCGCCGACATCATTGAACAGGCTGACACCCTGTGCGCCCGCGCCATCAACTGGGATCCGCCGATCGCGCTCAATGATTGTGACGAGGCGGTGTCGATGACCAGCAATTTCGAGCCCGGCGATTCATTTTCAGTCGGCACAACGACGGTTAACTATGTGGCGACGGACGATGCGGGGAACGTCACTGGTTGCTCATTTGATATTACAGTTCAGGACAACAATGCGCCCGTGATCACGAAGTGTCCAGCCGACCTGACAAGAACGGCGGGAAATTCGTGCACGGCTTCGGTACAATGGCAGGAACCCGCTTTCGCCGATGACTGCAGTTACGTGGTGGAAAGTAATTACAAGCCTGGCGACGAGTTTCCGCTGGGCATCACCACCGTCACATATACGGCCCGCGATCTGTCTGGCAACACCGCGACGTGTAGCTTCGATGTGAACGTCGTTGATTCGACTCCGCCCGTTATATCTGCCTGTCCTTTGCCCGTCACTGTCGACGTAGGAGACGCGTGCTCAGCCACCGTGAGTTGGGATCCTCCGACGGCCTCCGACAACTGCGGCATGACCTTGACAAGCAACTATCAGCCGGGTGATTCATTCCCGGTCGGAAAGACAACCGTTAAATACGATGCGACGGATGAGGCTGGGAATACGGCGTCGTGTAGCTTTGACGTTGTCGTACGGGATAAAACCACTCCTCAAATCATCGGGTGCCCTCAGTCTGTGACGGCGGAAGCCGACGCGACATGCGCGGCCCGGGTGAGCTGGACTGTTCCCTCAACGCAAGACAATTGCGAGGTAACCCTGACATCGGATTACAAACCAGGCGACGAGTTTCCGATCGGGGTGACTAAGGTCACTTACACAGCCACGGATAAAGGTGGAAACACGGCAACCTGCAGTTTTGATATCAAGGTTGTCGATCGAACTCCACCGCAAATAACAAATTGCCCGGCCAACATTCTCGCGAGCGCGAACGGGTCGTGTGACGCGGTTGTGACATGGACTGAACCCACCGCGTCCGACAACTGTTCGGTAGCGCTGTCCCGCAGCCACGCTTCCGGAGACATGTTCCCGATCGGGCAAACAGAAGTGACCTACACGGCAACGGACGACGCCGGTTTGACTGTGACGTGCTCTTTCGTGGTCACGGTTAAGGACGACGAACCACCTTCTTTTGAAAATTGCCCGGTGGAGATCGTCGCCTATGCGGGTGCGTCATGCGAGTCCGTAGTATCGTGGGACGCCCCTGTGACGAGCGACAATTGTGGAATTGCGACGTTGACGAGTTCTCATCAGCCTGGAGATGTGTTTGCCATGGGCATCACCCAGGTAGAGTACAAGGCGATCGATGTTTACGGGAATGAATCTCTTTGCTCTTTCAAAGTGATTGTGCGGAACGACGATGAGCCAGTAGTTACTGGCTGCCCTGTGGATATTTTTGCCAAAGCAGGTGAATCGGGGGAAGTGAACGTGCAATGGGAAGAACCTGTGTTTACGGTTCGGTGTGGCAGTGTTTCTGTCGACGCATCGCATCGTCCGAATGATGTCTTCGCGGTAGGAACGACCACGGTTGTTTACACGGCGACTGACGACGCGGGCGACGTGGCAACGTGCACGTTCAACGTCAATGTTTCCTACGAGGACTTTGTCTTTGACATCGGTAAAGTAGTGACTCCGGATGGCGATGGAACCAACGATTTGTGGGAGCTGGGCAACATCGAAAAATTTCAGAACAACAAGGTGACGATCTTCGACCGGTGGGGGACGGTTGTGTACTCCGCCGCGGGGTACAACAATGACAACATTGCATGGCATGGCGCTTACAACAATGGAGTCCTGGTGCCCACGGGCACTTACTTCTATGTGATTACGGTTCACTTCCGGTCACAGACTATAGAAAAACGCGGGTTTATTGAAATTATCCGGTAACCATGAACAGACTGAAAGCTTACCGCTCATTTGTCCTTGTTACGCTTTTCGTCACACTTTCGCACAGTGTCGTGATGGCGCAGCTGCGGGTCCAGTTTACCCAATACATGTTCAACGGCCTGGTGATCAACCCGGCGTATGCAGGGGCGGACGACGCCTTGAGTCTTACCTTGGTGCAGCGGAGGCAGTGGGCGGGGGTTGAAAATGCGCCCAGCACGCAAACGCTGTCAGCCCATACGTTGTTCTATCGTAAAAATGTCGGCGTCGGCATGGTGATCATGAACGACCGGGTGGGTGTGCATCGTAATCTGAATATTCTTACCAATTATGCCTACCACGTACATGTTGGTGACGAATCGGTGGTTTCATTTGGTTTACAGGCCGGGATGAAAAGCATCCGGTCAGATTACGCGTCGCTTGGACCAGTGAACAACGACCCGAAAGTTTCCAACGCTTATGTTTCCGAAACATTCTTTGATGCCGGAACTGGAATTTACTTTCGCAGTCCGAAAATTCACGCGGGATTTTCAGCACTCGAGCTGTTTCCAAAGACCGTCTCTCTGAATGACACAGTCGCCGCCACGTTGAGCAGAGCGCACTATTTTATTTTTTCAAAATATACGATGCCGTTTGGGCAGCACGTGCACCTCGAACCATCGCTTCTGTTGAAGTGTCTGCC
Organism: Chryseosolibacter sp.; assembly: GCA_035626495.1. Classification (GTDB taxonomy): domain Bacteria; phylum Bacteroidota; class Bacteroidia; order Cytophagales; family Cyclobacteriaceae; genus Chryseosolibacter. The sequence continues at coordinate 5,005 of DASPNN010000679.1, read as the reverse complement.
CGGTACTCCTGTATCGTTCGATGTAAACCTGAATGCGTTGTACCGCAAGGTGCTGGTGCTGGGCGTCTCATACCGGAAGAAAGAATCGGTGGATTTGCTCCTGAAAGCGCAAATGACCGCACAGCTCCAGTTTGGCTATTCTTACGACCATCCTGTTGGGGAAGTGGCGAGGTTTGCCACGGGGTCACATGAGTTCATGGTCCAGTACTTATTCCGTTATGTGACCAAAAACGTAAGCTCTCCGAGATGAAGACCAGGTTGATCATGCTTGTGATTGTTGCCCTGTGGCCTGCGGTTCCCCGGGCGCAGGAGACTGTTTTCGGATTGCTCAAAAATGATTTGCAGCACGCCAACGAATATTTCGCCAGCAAAAATTATTACCCCGCCCTCGGCCTGTATTTACGGGTTGCTAAAAAGGACCCCGGTCACAGCGTGGTGTATTTGCGCATTGCAAGGTGTCACTTTTACCTGAAAGAGTATTCGCAGGCAATCGAGGCGTACGACACGTATCGGAGGCGGGAGAATACACTGCCCGCAGAAGACCTCTTTCTTTGCGCCGAAGCTTTGACTTCCACCGGAAGGTATGCGGATGCCATTGCGCGCTATAAGGAATACCTGCAATTCAGACCCGAGGACCAAATCGCATTCAAGAAAATCTGGCGTCTGACCAATATTCACTACCTGTACGAGGACTCGTTACACTTTGCCATGCGTCCGGTTGGTTTCAATACCAGTTACGGCGAGCTTTGTGCGGTACCTTTCCGCAGCGGCGTAATGTTCCTTTCGGATCGCAAGGAGTTGCAAATGGTGGAGAAGCTCGATGGAGGTACCAACCGGCCGTTTTACCGGATCTATTATTCCCGCACAACGGAGGACTCCACCGGAGTAGTGGTATTTGACAAACCCTTTGTCGTTCGCGAACAGGTAGGATCACGCTATCACGCTGGTCCTTTCAGTTTTTATGATGGTGGGAGCAAAGTGGTTTTTGCAGCCAATGCGAACGGGAAAGCGGACGAGGCGCTCACGTTGCAGCTTTATTTTGCCGAGGAACGATCGGGAAAATGGCTGCTGACGTCGACTTTTCCTTACAACAACAATGCGTATTCGATCAGTGATCCGACCATCACCGCCGATGGCAAGGTCTTGTTTTTTTCGTCTGATATGAGGGGTGGGTTCGGCGGAAAGGATATTTATCGATCAGAGCTTTTAAATGGGAAATGGACTAAGCCGCAGAATCTCGGTGACATAGTCAATACTGCATTTGACGAGGTATTTCCGTATATTCATCATGGTAAAACGTTGTATTTCTCATCCAACGGACACGCAGGAATGGGCGGACTCGATATTTTCAAAACTGAATTGACCCCCTCGGGGTTTCAGGAGCCGCAAAATGCGGGCTATCCATTGAACAGCCACGCCGACGACTTCGGAATTGTGCTGGACTCCCTTCACACGCACGGGTACATTTCCTCGAACAGAAGGAGTGGCGGATTCGACGACGATATTTACGAATTCGACATGGACTTGCAAACCTATCCGGTCCAACTCAGCGGCAAGATCCGTTTTAAGGAGCATAGTTGGAGCGATTCATCGACGCTTCAGGTATTGGCCAATGCGCGCCTGCTGGTCATCGACCACGACCGCAACATCCAGGTTCATGAAGCGCACTCCAATGGAGACGGAAATTTTTCCATCACCATTCCCTATTTCAGCAAATATAAGATCCGTGTCATCGGAGAAGATCGCGAAGAGCATATTGTCAGTCTCGAGATCCCGAAGCACCGGAAAAATTACAGCACATACGAAATTGTTATTGTCAAGGACGCTTTTAAGAGCGCGGAAATTCACGTCGTCAAATGAAAAAAAACACCCCGTATCCTCCGAACGTCCTGATGCGCCTGCGGCGCGCGTTGATCTTGTTTCTTGTGTTTGGGTGTTGCGTGGCGCATGGCCAAAACAAGCACATGGTTCAGGTCAAGACTTTCGACCAGAGCCTCCAGCCTGTTCGAAATATCGAAGTTTCTCTTAATGGCAAGGACTACTTTGTCATCAGCAATAAGGGGACGGCATTTGTCGAGCTCGAGGACTCGCAGCTTCCTCCAAAAACGGTAGCCGTTCGCAACGAAAAACTCGAGGCTGCTTCCTGGAATTACAGCAAAGGAATCCTTGAGATCATCATCCGCCAGAAGAGCTATAAAACGACGCTCTGGCAATTAAGAGACACACAAGGTGCTGTCGTCTCCAATACGGGGGTAAGATTTTCAGGCAAGCAGCCTTTATCGGTGACCACCGATGCCGATGGAAAATTCCGGGTACTGGCTTCGCTTGACGAAGAATTCAAGACCACGCAATTCCAGGTTACCGACCGAAAGGTTGCCGGACTTCAGTTGTCCGAAAAAGAAAACGTCCTGTTGATCGAGCCTGTGGCGACCGCTGGTCCGGCGCCGGTGATTGCCAATCAGGACCCGGCTAAAGAAGACAAGTATTTCCGGGACTTCGACCTTTCCAAACTTGACTCGATCCAATCGCTGACCGTGTTTTACGCAATATTCAAGAACTACGAAATCAAGCGATTAAGCCCACAAGCCAAACGAAAAGTAGACGCTAAGTTTCATGAGCTCGTCACAGAGCTGCAGGATTCTGTCAACCGCCGCCAGTCCGCTATCATCGGACGGATATCCGATTCCTCCTTTGTCAGCGATGATGTGTCGAACTTGCTCACCCAGGCATCGCAGGAGAGCCAGATGCTCGACGCCCAACGTGAGGACTTTGATGAAAAGCTGCAGCTGATCACGGAAAAGATTGAATCCAGCATCTCGAAGCTAAAACCCGAGGAGCGGAATAAGCTCCTGGCCGATATTGCCTTGCTGGAAAAGGTCCTGATGGAAAATGAGAGCCGTTTTTATAAAAATCACCAGGATTACAGGCAACTGATCAATTCGCTGAAGGACCGGTTCTTCAACGTCGAGGATCTGGAAACACGGCTTTCCGCCAGTGAGCAGCAGCGCCTGGAGGAGCAACGGGTTTTCCGCCAACGGTTGATTGGAATCCTTTCAGTCGTGATCCTTTTTGGCGTGATGATTATCCTGCTCATCTACCTGGCTCGAAAGCTCAAGAAGCAAAAAAAGCAACTGGTCATCGTCAATGGCGAGATCAACCGTATAAACGAAAACCTGGAAAGCCTTGTAGCGGAACGTACCAAGCTTTTGTTTGAAGCCCATAAGGAGCTGGATACATTCCTCTACCGAGCTTCACATGACTTGCGCGGCCCTGTGTGCTCAATCATGGGCCTCTGCAACCTGGCGGGCCACCTTCCGGAAAAGGATGCAAAAGCCATCATTGAGAAGGTGGTGCACACTACGATGGGGATGGACAGATTGCTGAAAAAGCTAAGCATGATCAGTGAGATCAATGCGCCGTCGAATTTTTCACCCATCGTTCTGCATGAACGTCTTGCCCGGATGCATGAAGAACAATTTCAGACGTTCATCAAAGTGAACAACGTCAGCTTTAATATCGACTGTCCGCCGGACATCGTGATCGAGTCTTATCCGGTGCTCATTGACGCCATTCTGGAAAACGTTCTCGAGAATGCGTTGTTTTACTCCGTTTTGGGAAAGACCAGTGAGCCGCGTGTTGACTTCACCGCTTCGATTATCGGCGATATTCTCGAAATCAGTGTCTATGACAATGGAGTCGGCTGCGATCAGCGCGTGAAGTCAAACTTATTTAACATGTTCTTCAAGGGAGATGTAAATTCGAAGGGGAACGGCCTTGGATTGTACATCGTCCAGAAATCGCTTCAAACCCTTGCGGGCGGGGTGATGGTGGAGTCGACACCGGGTGAGTTCACAAAAGTCCTGATTCACCTGCCCTTAAAAATACCGGCAGACAAGCAAACCAGTCTCATTTCTTCCGGCAAAGATGAAGTGGTCATGCTTCAGTAATCACGCTGTATTCTTCTTGTGACTCTACCCGTTTGAAGCATGCAGCCTTTTTATGCCGATGGACCGCCTTCAGTCTGCAACGATACCGGCAAGCTGCTCATTTGAATTCACCATCGATCCTAAAAAAGCAGCTACGACGCTTTCCGCTCCGACTTCAGCTGGTCGCTCCATTTACGCATGATGCCGATGAGGTCTTCCAGGTTGAGCGGTTTGGTGATGTAGTCGTTCATTCCCGCATCGAGGCAGATTTCCTTGTCGCCCTGCATTGCATTGGCAGTCATGGCGATGACAACCGGTTGCTGACCGTTCATCTTGCGGATCGCACGTGTGGCCTCAAGGCCGTCCATTTCCGGCATCTGTACATCCATGAGCACCACGTCATAATTTTTGTTCGCGATGGCCTGCAGCGCTTCGACGCCGTTCATGGCGATGTCGTTGCCGTAGCCGAGCTTGGAAAGGACTCGTTGGGCGAGTTTGATGTTCACGATGTTGTCCTCGGCGATAAGAATGCTCAACGGATACTGCGCTGCAAAATCGACGGTTAGTTTCTTCTCCTCTTCTTTTGGCGGGGCTGCCGCCTTGTTCAGATCGAACACGTTCAGGATATGCCTGACGAGCATGGCATGCTTTACAGGTTTGGTCAGCACCGATGAGAAGAGGCCGACGTGTGCTTTGTTCCGTTCGTCTCCGAGGGAGCTCAGAAGGATCAGTGGAATACGCGGGTACCGCTGGCGGATATTTTGAGCGAGAGCGATACCATCCATTTCCGGCATTTGCATGTCGGTGATGACAAGGTCATAGGAGGTGTTTTTTTCCAGGGTGCGCAGGGCCTGTGCGCCGGAACGCGCGAGCATGGGAATTGCGTTCCATTGCTCGAGCTGAGCTTTCAGGATCTTCAGGTTGGTGGCGTTATCGTCTACAACCAGGATATTTTTTCCGCGGAGTTCATCGAAATCGAGCGTGGTGCCAGCCACAGCTGCCGTTGCGCCCACCTGTGATTCGATCGAGAAGTTGAACGATGTTCCCTTGCCGGGTTCACTGTCTACGCTGATCTCGCC
>DASPNN010000678.1:0-8292 GCA_035626495.1 Chryseosolibacter sp. | reverse complement strand
TAGTTCCATCCAAAGGGATCGGGCTCAACACCCATCCTGATATTATGCAGTCGCTTCTTCACCTGTTCCTGGAAGCTGGTGGGTCCGGCAAGCGGTATCTGGTAGTCCTTGCCATTGATCTGGATCACGGCAATCGGCGCTACAACGGCAGCGGTACCTGTTCCAAATGCTTCGGTAAGTGTGCCTTTTACAAAGCCCTGCTCGATCTCGTCGATCGTAACTCGTCTTTCCTCCACCGTAAATGAAGGTATATCTTTGGCGAGCGTAAGAATCGAGTCGCGTGTTACCCCATCGAGGATGGCCGTAGACAGCTGCGGTGTTACAAGCCTGCCATTGAGGACAAACATCACGTTCATCATTCCAACTTCGTCGATATACTTGTGTTCTTTATGATCGGTCCACAGGATCTGATCGAATCCTTCCTCGCGGGCGATCTGGGTTGGATAGAAAGCACCGCCATAATTTCCAGCGCACTTCGCAAACCCTGTCCCGCCTTCCGCGGTGCGGACGAATTTGTTTTCAACTTTCAGGCGATACGGTTTAGCCTGATATGGCCCCACCGGGCATGTGAGAATGATGAACTTATATTGGTCCGACACTTTCACGCCCAGCCGTGATTCAGTGGCAAACATCACAGGGCGGATGTACAACGACGCCCCGTCGGCCGTCGGAACCCACGGACGGTCGATTTCGATCAGCGCCTGCAGCGACGAGAGCCACATCTCCTCCGGGATCGGCGGCATGCACATCCGATCGAGCGAGCGATTAAAACGCTCGAGGTGTTTATGAGGCCGGAAAATATTGATTGACCCGTCATTCATCCGGAAAGCTTTCATACCTTCAAACACTGCCTGCCCGTAGTGCAACGACAACATGGCGGGAGTAAATTTCATCTCGCCGAATGGCATGATCGAAGGAGCTGCCCAATGGCCGTGGTCAAAATCGGCAACAAGCATGTGGTCGGAGATGTGTTTGCCGAATTCAAGATTGTTAAAATCAATCTCGCTGATCCTGGATTTTCTAACGCGCTCAACGGAGATAGCGGACGTGGTCGTGGCCATAATTATCATAGTGTTAACGGGTGAATTTCAGCATTATCCTTGAAATATTCGCGAATTGAAATACTTTTTTCTTTATCCAAACAAATGTAAGTCCCGAGCTCGACTATAATACTGCCGATGGCCGGGCTGCACGCACTGACATCAATGCCCTGAGCGCCATATCAATGTCCTTGTCGGATGTCTGCCAATTCGAAATGGCGGCGCGCATTGCCGGAGTTCCCTTATACACGGTCGGGGTGAAAAACACGGTGCCGTCATCACGAATTTCGTCCAGGAAACGCTGGATCGTCTCACCGTTCACCGGATCTTCGCGGAAGGTAAAACATACCACGTTCATTCGAACGGGCGCAAGTAACCTGAACTCTTCCGATCGTTTTATGCCTTCGCCGAATCTGGCGGCCAGTTCGCAGTTTCGTTCAACAATTTCACGATGACCCGCTTTCCCATATGCGACCAGACTGAACCAGGATGGCAATGCCCGCCACCTGCGGGAGTTTTCGGGCGTGTAGTGGAAGTAGTCGGGACTTTTCTCAGGGTCGCCAAGGTAGGCGGCCGAATTCTGGAACACCTGCAGCTGAATATTTTTGTGGCGTGTGAACTGCATGGCGGCGTCGTAAGGCACGTTCAACCACTTATGCGCGTCTACCGTTATGCTGTCGGCGTAATTGATTCCAGCGATGAGGTGACTGTACTTTTCGGAAACTCCGGCAAAACCGCCGAAGGCGGCGTCTACGTGGAGCCAAAATGAATACTTGTCTTTCAAGCGAGCGATTGCCTCTAGATCATCGAAGTCAACCGTGTTGACCGTTCCGGCATTCGCCACGACGATCACAGGGTGCCCGGTCTTCGCAAGAATTTCTTCCAGCGAACGAATGTCCACCGCTTCGCGCTCGGGCAGCGTCGCCGGACGGATCAAGGCATTGCGTCCCATGCCGAGCATCGCCATCGATTTGACAACACTTGAATGCGGGGTCGCGCTAACGACCTTTACCGGCACAGTGCCAAGTCCTTCATTGCTGAAATCAACACCATGTTGCAATCCCACCCACTGCCGCCCCTGCGCCAGACTCACAAAGTTCGACAGGGTGGCACCCGTGACAAACGAGCCAAAATATGTCTGTTCGATACCCAAGAGCTCCTTGAGAAAACTCAGCGCTTGTCTCTCCAACTGAGGCGCGATCGAGTCGTTGCTCCCGCAGGCGTTCTGATCGTAAGCGCTCACCAGCCAGTCTCCTGCGACGGCTGCCGGCGTCGAGCCCCCGGTGACAAACCCGAAGTAACGCGGCCCCGCTGATGCTGCGAGCTTGTCGGCGTAGTGATTGCGGAATAAGCGGAGCGCACCTTCGGCACCTACCCCGGTTTCGGCAAGATCGCTGGCGGCTATGTCTGCAACGTAACGGCCAGGCGCCGCAGCGTCCTGGTGCGCCAGGTATTCGGAAGCCAGGTCAAGAGTCTGGTGAAGGATCGATGTGAATTCGGACCGATCGTGGTGGAGAAGCGGATGCATACCAATTTCTAATAATTTCTAATTACTAATTTCGTGAGGGCACTAGAATTTTTTAAGAAGCTCTTCGGTGGAGAGAACGGTGGCGAATTCTCCGTGGAGGCTGGCGAGCGCGGTGTTATGGACCAGAGATGCCGGGAATTTTTCCCCCTGCATGCCGGTGCGGTCAAACGTCGCGGTGGCATCCGAAGCCACAAGGGTCGTATATCCGAAATTGCCGGCCATGCGGACCGTGATCGATACACAATGATCTGTAGTAAGGCCGGCAACCACGAGCGTCCTGATCCCTTGTTTGTCGAGCCGTTCCTTCAGGTCCGTACCAATGAACGCACTGTTCACATTCTTCGCGATGACAGCCTCGCCATTCAACGGACTGACTATTGCTTTGATAGAATTCCCAGCCTGACCCGGAGCAAGCCGCGACGCTTTATTACTCGAGTCGTGGCGGATGTGAAAGACTGGAAGTTGGGATTTGCGCCAGTGGTGCAGCAACCGTGAAGCATTGCGCTCGGCGTCGGGGTTGTTCCTGTTGCCCCAGTACGCCAGGTCGTCAAAACCATTTTGAATGTCGATCAGTATTAAAGCAGGTGTTTCCATAAATCAATTGTAAATACATTCGAGTCCTTTGCCAACCGGTTGCACAGAGGCGATCACGGCATCTTTCACCGCGGCGCCAAACACGCGTTCAGTCATGAACGAAACCAGATCGATTGCCGCAAGGCATCCTGCCGCAGTGACGATATTCCCGTGCACGACCATCGGACTCTCCTCCACTTCAACCCCAAACGACTCCAGCTCCGCGATCGCAGTCGGATAAGTGGTGGCTGACTTTCCTTCCAGCAGCCCAAGCGCAGCCAGGATCAGCGAACCCGAGCACATGGATCCAACAATTTGCCTATCCGGTTCAAGTGAAAAGCGCCGCAGGTACTCGCGGTCGCGAATGAGCGTCCGGGTACCGGGACCACTGGCAAACAGGACAATGTCCGAGGTGTTGCATTCTTCAACGGACCCATGCATCTTCAGCTCGATACCGCACACCGAAACATGGCTTGGCGCCGTTCCAACAATCCGCACCTGACACTCCTTGTGGCGAAGCCTGACCCGGTTGAAAAGATCCCACGCCAGGAAAACGTCGATGTCGGTGAATTTATCGAATGCGACAATGGATATGGTTTTCATTTTCTCAAAAGGGTTTGAAGGATTTCACTGATGCGCACCAGGTGGTGATCATCGTGCTCGGCGTCGAACCATGCCAGGTCAACGGGCGTCATCTGGACTTTCAGCCTCGGATGCAGCGATGACTTTTTCAGATCGGACTCCGACAGGTTCTTGTATTTAGCAAGATTCTCCAGCCTCCTGGACCGGAAATATTCAATGACCTGGGGGATCGATTGCGTGTTGTAATCCTGTTTCGGCTCGAAGACCGCCGGCGACATGGTTGCAACACCGTTTCGCATTTCATCAATTCGCTTCAACGCAATTTCGTCGACTTCGCCAAGGTGACCGATGTTCTGCTTGACGCTCCACTTGCCATCGAGCCGGTTGGATAGGACCTCGTCGGAAATGCCGGTGACCTTTTTTTCAATCCGCGCGACCGTGCCTTCGAGCCGTTCTATGAAAAAGGGTAACATACCATCCGGCATTGGAAAAGTGAATTTTCGTTCAAACCAGTCGAGTTTTTTCATGTTCAGAATTTTCTTTATCCCAAAATTCGTTTTCCAAAAATCTTCAGGCTTCGTTCGATGCCATCGAGCACGGCCACGTTCGGCAGCGTACCCCATTCCATAAAACCACGGCTGCGAAAAAGCCGCACGCTGATTTCATTGTGGGAGAATATATACCCGAGGAGCGTCTTGACACCCAACGCCCCCGCCTGCGTGATGGCAACATCAAGTACCCTCCCTCCCAGCCCCTTGCCTCGAAAGCGCTCGTCGAGGTAGATGCTGATCTCTGCTGTGGTCGCGTACGCGGGGCGCCCATAGAATGCGTGCAATGCGACCCAGCCGGCAGTCCGTCCATCGAGGTCTACCACCCATATAGGTCGCTGCGGGGTGTGCTTCTCAAGCCACGCAACCCGGCTCTCGACGGTAACAGGTTCGGTGTCGGCAGTTACCATCCGCGATGGGATCGTAGAATTGTAAATGCGTACGATGTCGACAAGGTCGTCGGCACGTGCCAGTCGGAACGTGATCATAACACCTTTTCGGACTCCCCTACTGCAATAGTCGGTATGTGCCTGACCGGAAACTTCACCGAACTTGCGATGAAGCACATCTTATTTGCCTCGTGATGGAGCGCGTCCGCTTTCTCCACCATCGATCGATCACTCACCACTACGTGCGGCTTCAAGGTGACCTCAGTAAAAGTACCGCTGCCGTCTGCAGCCTCCTCCATCATTCCCTCCGCGTTGTCTGCATATTCAGTCACCACTACGCCGTTGACGGCGCAAAGATGAAGGTACCACAACATATGACAGCCAGAAAGGGACGCCACCAAAAGCTCTTCGGGATTGTGCCGCGACCTGTCACCCCGGAATTGAGGGTCAGACGAACACAGCAGCAAAGGCTTACCGTCAACACGGATGTCGTGGTTCCGGTCGTACGCTTTGTAGTCTGCTGTGCCTTGCCCGCGATTTCCGACCCAAGTTGTCGTGGCTGCATAGCGATGAAGGTGTGCCATGGTGTTAGAGTTTTTTCTTCATTAATAGATCCGTCTGGGCATCCAGTCCGAGCATGAAAACATGCTGGCTGAAATGTTCAAAGCCCCATTTCTTATAAAACCTAAGGGCGCGCGCGTTATGCTCCCACACGCCCAGCCAGACGAACTCGTAACGTTTTTGTCTTGCGAGGTCAAGGCATGTTTGCATCAATTTTTGGCCGGCACCCTTTCCAATTTGTTCCCTGACCACGTAAATCCTTTCGATCTCGATCGCCCGGGTGGAGTTCAACCCTTCAGGCGTTTTAGAAGCCCGGACTTTGGCAAAACCGACGGGTATTTCCTTTTCGCAGGCCAGAAAAAATACAGCGTTGGGCTCCCTGAATTCGGCACTCAACTTTTCGGTTGTAAAGGTTGAATCCAGGTAAAGCTTCATATTCTCCGGCGTGTTCATTTCTTCAAACGATTCGCGGAATGTTCTGATCCCCAATTCAACGAGCGTCGGGACATCTTCCTGGGTTGCAGTCCGGATCGTCACCGGGTCTGGTGTGCCGTCTGTGACGAGTTCCATTTTTATGTTGCTTCGCTTGTAAGGGCCGTCGACTGGCACTTCCCGGAACCCAAGTTTCCTGTAAAGCTCGATCGCAGGGGTGAGGATCGTGTTAGAATAAAGGATGATCTTATGTGCACGGAGTTCTTTCGCCTTGACGATGGCAGCTTCCGCAAGCGCCTTGCCGACTTGCTTGCCGCGGAATCTTTCTTCGACCGCCATTTTGGTGAATTCATAGACGCCCGGAGAAACGTACTTCAGGGCGACCGTTCCGGCAATCTGCCGATCCACGGATGCCATGAATATCTTTCCCCCCTTTTTTATAATGTGCTCTTCGGGATGCTGGAGGACTTCGACATCGATGGGCTCCATCCAAAAATATTTTTCGATCCAGTCGCGGTTGAACTTTTCAAACCACGGCTGGTGATGGGTTGCATATTCGACAATCTCGGGCATTACATTTTCCACGGGTTTAGCAAGGGCTTTGGTTCACGCAGGAATTTTCCGTCGAGTATCAGCAGGGTCGCGCCCGACTTTGTTGAAGAGCGGTGTTCGCTGACCTCATCGGAAACTATGTATGACATTCCTTTCGTCAATTTGAAAGCGCGGCCATCCGACAGTTCCGAAAGCAACTCCCCCTCCAGGCAGTACACGATGTGTCCGGCGCGGCACCAGTGGTTCGCCGCGTAATTTTCGGAGTACTCAACGAGGCGCACGCGGAAGCCTTCGAACTCAATGGTCCGATACGTCGCGTAACCCGTCTTTCCCGGCCGTTGCGTGGGAGGCAACGAACTCCAATCGGCAGTCTGAAATAAAACAGCACCCATATTTACCTGCTGAATTGCGCCCTCCACGCGTTGCGTAGCTGATAGCCGCGGTTGACAATATAAATTCCTGCGATCGTCAATACAATGCCAATAATGATCGGCAGGTTGAGCTTTTCATTCAAAACAACCCACCCGAGAAGCACGGCTACAACGGGGTTGACATACGCATATAAGGACACAATCGTCATGGGTAACTTTCGCAAGGCATAGGAATATGAAGCATAAGCGACAATTGACCCGAATATGATGAGGTACAGCATGGAGTACCCGGCTTCCGGCGACCACGTCACGTGGCTGAGATCATCGAAGGCCAGGCTGAACGGGAACAGCCACAATCCGCCAAAAAACATCTGGAGTCCGGCGTTCACAAACGGGTTGCTCTCCAGGTTTTTCTTTTTGATCCAAATGCTCCCCAATGCCCAGCTGACCACAGCAGCAAACGTCATGATGATCCCGAGGGTGTACTGATTCTTTGAGAACTCGCCCACATGCTCGCTGAAGATCATGATAATCCCGACAAGCCCAATGGCAAGACCCAGGACAATAGGTACCGTTGGTCGCTCATCCTTATCGATCATCACATTTGCCATAATGACCACGACCGGCATGAGCGAACAGATCACCGCGGCCACACCACTGGGAATATGCATCTCCGCCCACGCGACAAGACCGTTCCCAAGGGACAGCATAAAAAAGCCGCCAATGGCTTGCCGCACAATCATTTCTCGCGACGGAAGTTTAGCTTTTCCCAGCAAAAACATGAATCCAAGAAGAAGTACCCCGGCTGTTGTTTGGCGCAGGGCCGTAAACAGGAACGGAGGGAAATGCAGAACAGCAATGCGCAAGGCCAGATAAGTCGTGCCCCAGATGACACAAACAGCGGCCAGCGCGAAGTAGGCGAAGTATATATTTCTGTTACTCATTTTTCTACAGCTTTTGGATAAGGCTGGCGTGGCCAGCAAGAATTTTCCATCCGGCGGGAGTCCGGATCCAAGTGTCCGTCACCAGCAACACCACATCGAATGACCGTTGTTTATACGAACCTTTCTGGTAAAGTTTTCCGGTCAAAATCGCGGTGTTCCCTTCGATCAGCACCTGCACATCGTCCGTCCGGTTGATCTCAAGTGTCAGGTCCGGCGATCCGATCTCGGCAAGGATATCGGCTTTCCGTTTGAGTTTGCCCGCCGAAGTTGTCAGTACAAACTGCTCGGAGTAAAAATCCGCCGCGCCACGAACGTTGTTTGCGCGGATGTAGTCATTCAGCAATGCATCGGCCTTTTCGACAAATTCACGGTCTGTGGGCTGCTGCGCACTTGCCACGTTGCCAATCAGCAGCAGAAATAGGGTTGTCAAACGATACATCATCATGGCCGATTTTGTTAATCAAATTTTCCCTTAAATACGGATAAAAAACAGTTTCAGTTTTATGTATTTCGACCAGATCAGTTTACCTGATTCAGTCGATGGTTGTTGCAATCGTTAGCAGCAATCCGCTGCTTTTTCCTGACAAATCGATTCCCGAAGCATGAGTTGTCACAATGGCTGTCACGCCGGCGCTTACGGTAACGCGATCGGCGATCCTGATCCTGCTGTATGCGGTATTGAGTCCCCAGGTTGTGTAGCGGTTTTCATCGAAGACCTGGTTGTTATGCCAGTAGGTGAGCATTATATCGAGGTGATCTTTTGACCAAATGG